>JAKSSI010000145.1 GCA_024403175.1 Clostridia bacterium | reverse complement strand
TTGTATACCTGATAAGAAGTATTAATATCCAAACCTCTTACAGCATATGCACTCATAAATACTGAAGGATTTGTAGCGATTTCTCTTCCTACAAGAACCTTCTGTACATTACCACCGGAAAGATTCTTTACTGGGTAATCAAGGCTTGGAGTCTTAACTTCAAGGTTTTCGAATACATCTTTAGCAACTGCTGCAGGGCTCTTTCTATCAACGAAAATACCCTTGTTCTTGTTCCAAGATCTAAGCATCATGTTGTCTGTCATACCCATACTTCCAACAAGCCCCATACCAAGTCTATCTTCTGGAACATAAGCTAAAGAAACACCTGCTTCATAAATTGACTGAGGATCTTTACCTACAAGATTGATAGGTTCTTTTCCTTCTGGGCTGTACATTACGCTACCCTTATCAACTTTTCTAAGACCAGCAATTACTTCAAGAAGTTCCTTTTGGCCGCTTCCTGCAATACCTGCAATACCAAGAATTTCGCCGCTATATGCCACGAAATTAATATCGTCTAAAGTCTTTACGCCTTCGGAGTTTTTGCAAGAGATACCTTCAACAGTAAGTCTTGGCTGAGGGTCGACAGGATCTTTTCTGTCGATGTTAAGTTCTACAGCTCTACCTACCATCATTTCAGTAAGCTTGTGTTCGTCTGTTTCTGCAGTCTTTACAGAGCCAACATACTGACCCTTTCTAAGAACAGCTACAACATCGGATACTGCCATTACTTCATTGAGTTTGTGAGTAATGAGAATAATAGCCTTTCCATCCTGACGCATAGCTCTTAAAACGAAGAAGAGTTTTTCTGTTTCCTGTGGTGTAAGAACTGCAGTAGGTTCGTCGAGAATAAGCACATCTGCGCCTCTATAAAGAACCTTTACGATTTCTACAGTCTGCTTTTCGGAAACAGACATTTCATATACCTTTTTATTCAAATCGATGTTAAAGCCGTATCTATCGCAAATTGCTTGAATCTTTGCGGATGCAGCCTTTAAATCGTACTTTTCATCTTCAAGTCCCAGCACAATATTTTCTGTAGCATTAAAAATATCTACAAGCTTAAAATGCTGGTGGATCATACCAATTTTGTTGTCGAAGGCATCCTTTGGAGATTTAATCACAACGGACTTTCCGTCAATTAAAATATCTCCCTCATCTTGGAAATAAATGCCTGCCAACATATTCATAAGAGTTGTCTTACCTGAACCATTTTCGCCCAGGAGGCACATAATAACGCCTCTGTCTAAATACAAATTAACAGAGACGTTTGCAACAACATCGCCAAAGCGTTTTGTTATGTTTTTAAACTCTACCGCGTGAGTCTGATTTCCCACTTTGTGCTCCTTAAATTTTTAGTAAGAAGTAATAACCAATTAAAGCACCTAAGGGGACACTAATAATAGCGTCCCCTTTGATAATTTTTTTAAATTTTATTGTCAGAATTACTGATCAATCTTTGTGATTCCATCGATGTCGATAGCAAAGTATGGAGCAGACTGATAGAAGCTTTCCTTGAATTCTCCGCCTTCTACTGCTTCGTACTTATCTGGTACCCAGTCGCCATTTGTATCAAGAGCAAATGCCTGTGTGAGTGGCTGTCCGCCTACTGTGAACTTGCTTGTGTCGTAAACCTTGATTTCGCCCTTAGCAAGCTTAGCTTCGATTTCAGCAAGCTTAGCTTCTGTTCCTTCAGCAGCGATAGCCTTGTTGAGTTCTGTAAGAATGATTTCGCCGTCAGAGTACTTACCTGTGTAGTCGCCAGCGATTTCCTTACCGTCGATAGCAGCTTCAACTGTATCTACGAAGTACTTTGTCCAGTCGATTCTTGTGGAGATAATGGAAGCCTTTGGAGCAATTCCGCTCATGTCGTTGTTGTAACCTGTGTGGAATACGCCAGCCTTTTCAGCTTCTGTAGCTGGTGTTGTATTGTCGGAGTGCTGGGAAATCATCTTTGCACCACGAGCGATAAGAGCCTTAGTAGCGTCGCCTTCTGCAGTAGCATCGGACCAGCTGGATACAGCCTGTGTAATCATCTTTACGGATGGGCAAACGCTCTGAGCGCCAAGGAAGTATGCTGTGTAACCAGAAACTACTTCTGCATAGTAGTAAGCAGCAACATAACCGATAACAGCTTCGTCAGCCTTGATTTCGCCCTTGTCGATCATTTCCTGAAGCTTAAGACCAGCAACTACACCAGCAAGATATCTACCCTTGTAGATTTCTGCGAAAGCGTTGGATGTGTTCTTAGCATCGTCGTTCCAGAGGTTTTCGTTTGTCATACCAACGAAGTGAACGTCTGGATAATCTGCAGCAACTGCAGGAATTTCGAATGCATGGTCATAAGAGTTGTTGAAGATAATCTTGCAACCAGCTTCTGCAAGGTCTCTGTTAGCATCTGCTACAGGTGCGCCTGCAATAAGGTTGTACTTGATAACCCATTCTACATCATAACCATCTTTCTTCAGCTGTTCAGCTGCAGCCTTCTGACCACGAAGGAAGTTAAATGTATAACCCTGGTCGTTTTCGTCACCGATGCAGATAAGACCAACCTTTACAGCCTTCTTTTCTTCTGGCTGGTTTTCTGCTGGCTTTGGATCTTCTTTCTTTCCGCATGCTGCAAAGGAGAGAACCATTGCAAGTGCGAGAATAATAGCTAATACCTTTCTCATTTTTTGACTCCTCAAAATAATTAAAAATAAAAATTATATTCGTTATTCTTTGAACTTGATATCGTTGTCGTGAAGAGACTGAACGATAGCAAGAGATTCAACTCTGTATCCTAAATCTTCAAGTCTTTTTGCGCCGCCCTGCCATTCTTTTTCAACAACAGCACCAAGGCCAACACACTTAGCACCAGCCTGACGAACTAAATCTAAAAGACCGATTGCGGCTTCGCCTGTAGCAAGGAAGTCGTCTATAATAAGGATTTTATCTTCTGCATTAAGGAAATCTTTTGCTACTCTAACTGTAGCGAGAGTACCCTTTGTAAAAGATCTAACTGGAGCTGTATATGCACCTTCAATCATAGTATTTGGAGCAGCCTTCTTAGCGAAAACAAGTGGAAGATTTCCCATAGCTACGGCTGTAGCATATGCTGCGGGAATTCCAGAAGCCTCTACCGTTAAAATCTTTGTAGCGCCACTATCTGAGAAAAGTCTTGCAAATTCTTCTCCTATTTTTACTGTAAGGTTTACATCTACTTGATGATTGAGAAAGCTATCAACTTTAAGAACTTCGGTTCCAATGCCGATACCATCTTTCTTAATCTTATCTATTAATAATTGCATATTTGCCTCCGCATACTAACATATGCTTATTATAGTTTTGTTTGTATTTTTGGTAAAGTTTAAAGCGTCTATCGTTTGAAAGATATCAAGGTTAACGCCTTATTGTTCAGCATATGCCGAACTATCCCCACTTTATTGGAGTTAAACCTTCAGTAATTAACAGGTCATTCGCCTTAGAAAAATGCCTCGCCCCAAACCATCCCCTACTGGCGGATAAAGGACTTGGGTGAGCCGCCTCTAAAATATGATGTTTAGGATTAGTTATAAGAGCCTTTTTAGCCCTTGCAGGATTTCCCCAAAGAAGGAAAACCACTGGAGTCTCTCTTTCGTTAAGCTTTGAAATAACAGCATCCGTAAAGGTTTCCCATCCATGCTTTGCATGCGACAAAGCCTGACCCTTTCTAACCGTAAGCACCGTATTCAATAACAGCACACCCTGCTCTGCCCAGTCGTT
>JAKSSI010000144.1 GCA_024403175.1 Clostridia bacterium | reverse complement strand
GAGTTAAATGTACCCGGATCTACATAAGACATTAAATGTGCGTATAAGGAACCGGCAATTCCTGCGAAAATAGCGGAAATCGTAAAGATGATAACCTTATTCGGGAACAGCTTAATACCCATGGCTTCTGCGGCAATTGGGTCGTCTCTCATGGCCTGCAGGTTTCGTCCAAGCTTGGATTTTACAAGCCATTGCATCATTATGTAGGTTATTATTACCAGTATCAAAGCAAAGTAGAAGAACTGAGTCTTTGTCTTAAGCTTTAATCCGAAAAGTGTAATGGAAGGAATACCTACAATACCCATCTGACCTTCAGTAACCGCATCCCAGTTCTTAATAATCAGGTTTACGATTTCAGCAAAGGACAGTGTAATGATGGTTACATAGCGGCCTGTAATTCTGCTCATAGGAAGAGCAAGAATAAGACCAGCAAGACCTGTAATAACAATTACCGGAATAAAGTTTGTAGAATACGGAGTCTTAAAATGGAACCACAGGCATGCGGTTGTATATGCACCAATACTGTAGAATGCTGCATGACCGAAAGATACTGTTCCGCCTATACCCATTAAGAGATTTAAGCTCATGGCAAAAATCATGTTGAGTTCGGCAGTAATGAGAACTCTCAGCCAATAAGTGCTTACAAAGAAAGGTGCTATGGCCATTGAAATCATAACAACGGCGAAAACTATATTTTTTGAATTCAATAATTTCTTCATAAGCTACACCTTATTCTGTTCTTTCTTACCGAATAAGCCTGTTGGCTTAATAATTAAAATTGCAATTAAGATTGCAAAGGATACAAAGTTTGTTGCGGACATGCTTACATAGCCGGATACGAAGTTTTCTACGATAGCCAGTACATAGCCGCCAACAACAGCGCCCTTCAGTTCTCCGATACCGCCAAGTACGGTTGCGGCAAACGCCTTGTTACCGATGGCAGAACCTACGGAAATAGAAATGGAGCTTAAATACATACAATATGCAACACCGCTAACAGCAGCTAAAATACTGCCGGCAGCGAAGGAAAGTCCAATTAATGTGTTAACAGGCATACCCATAAGATGGCAGGCATTGATGTTCTGGCTCAATGCTCTTAAACCTCTGCCCACACGATTGTGCTGAGTAAACCAGTTCATGAATAAAAGAATGGATAAGGTTGCAATAATGATAATAACCTGAATTGCGGATGTTCTTGCGCCCAGGATATTAATATATTTACCTTCAAGTAATGTCGGGAATCTCTGAATTTCACTGCCGAATGTACCCTGGCAGATCTGTTCCAGAATGGTCTTTACACCGATTACGGAAATCAGCGCATAGGTGTTTGAGTCACCTTTGTTTCTGATTGGACGAATGGCAACAACTTCTATTAAATAGCCAAGCACTCCGGCAGCAGCCAGAGTTAACACAAATGTAAGAAGAACAGAGGAACCTGTCAGCGATGTGTATAAAGCATAAAATATAACAGAACTTGTTAAGAAAACTGCAGCGTTGGACATGTTAATAAGCTGCAGAATACTGTAAATCAATGAGTAACCAATGGCTGTTAAGGCATAAATACTGCCCTGAGCAAAACCATTGATCAGGATTTGCATAAACATATGCGAAATCGCTCCTTTCCTTATACTAAAAGAGACTCCACTTACGGGAATATTAATCTCTAGTGGAGTCTCTTAGTAAGTTACATAATTAACTACTTTAATCCAGCAACAGCATCAACGTCGAATTTGTCGTTGATATCCTGGTAGTTAACCCATTCAAGTTCTCCGGCAGCGTTCTTTACGATCTGAGATAAGTACTGAACCTGAAGAATCTTACGTCCTGTAGCGAATGTTAATGTACCCTGAACGCCCATGAAGTCGTTAAGTGTAGCAAGCTTATCGCGGAATGTCTGACGTGTTGTTCCTGTAGCCTGAGTTTCCTGGATAGCCCAGATAACTGTGAGGAGGCAGTTGTAACCCTGGTCAGCATACTTCTGTGTTGTGTTTCCGTCTGCCTTGAATGTGTCAGGATACATAGCCTTGTAGGATTCATAGTAACGGGAGTAAACCGGGTTGCTCATATCCTTTGTAGCAGCGTAGATACCATAGAGGCCTTCGCCGATAGGTCCAAGGTTCTTTAAAACGTTGGATGTTCTGGACTTTGAAGATACCTGCCATTCGCAGTCTCAGCCAACTGTAGCAGCCTGGTTCTTAATGAGAACGATATCGTTTTCTGCGCAGAAGCACATAACGAGTTCAGGTTCTTCAGCCTTGATCTTTGTTAAAATGGAGCTGAAATCCTGCTGACCATCGTCGTAAGATTCGGAAGCAACAAGCTTAACTCCGAGTCTGTCAGCGCATTCTGTGTAGAGCTTGCATGTTTCCTTACCCCAGGAGTCGTTGGAGTAAATAAGAGCGATCTTCTTGAATCCAAGATAATCGATATCATAAGCAGCAACACGTGCAGCAGCTGTATCCTGAGTCATGGATAAAGAGAATCCCCAGTCTCCGGATGCTGCTAAGTAGTCGGACTTAGAGCATGTTAAAGCGTACTGTACAATTTCTGCTTCCTTATAAATGTTAGCGCATGGATAGGAAACGCCGGATGCGAAGGAACCAATCTCCAGTAAGTAGTAAGGAGCCTTGGATGCTACGATAAGTTCTGCAACTGTAGCACCTTCTGTAGCGTCGTTCTTATCATCGTAGTAGTCGAGAATAAGCTTTCCTGTTCCGTCTCCGTTTAACCAACCATCTTCTTCAAGGTTCTTTAAAGCAACTTCAAGACCCATCTTAATGTAGTTAGCGTAGGATGCGTTTGTTCCTGTGAACGGTAAACTTACAGCAATGTGATAATCGCCGTTTTCATCTGCAGCAGTTTCGATCTTAGGCTGTTCTTCCTGCTTCTTTGCGCAAGCTGCCATGGATAAAACCATTGCGATGACTAATAAAATAGCCAGTAATTTTTTCATTTTGCCCTCCATAATTTGTAGCAGTTGTTCACTACTTAAGCCCAATTTAATACGGTTTACTTTTTGTTGTCGTAAACCAGGTGACAGCAATCATCGCCTCTCGCGATTGTAGACTTAAGTTCAAAGTCTAATCCAAGACCTTCGGCAATGCCTCTGTCGCCATCCATTGCGATATCACAAAGCAGTGCGCATTCTTCATCGGAGAAGCCCATCTTCTGCCATGCTTTTACCAATGGACAATAGTTTAAAGAACATTCAAAATGGTCTTCGCCATCCACTAAAATCTTCTTTTCAAATGTTTCGTGCAGAGCCTTTGTACAGAAATAACGACCATAGCTTCCTGCTGTAAGATTGTCCAGCTTCTTTGCTTCAGCCTGGCCTGATTCAACGCCGATCTTGTAGATTGCTCTGCGCATAATCGGTTCTAAATCGATTCCGTCTGCCTTTGCTTCTCTGTAGAAAGCGCCGGCCCATTTTGCTCTTTGTTCAATTGCAGCTCTACGCACGTTATTATCGTGCATGTCTGTAATGGTTGCTTCGTTACGAATTTTGCTCATGATTCCACATCCTCTATTACAAATATAAATTACACATTATTATACTACACTTTTTTTATTTATCAAAGGTTAGTCTTTGTTAAATTTATTTTTGTAAACGGCGTTCAATGTGTTATATACATGCATATTTGGATGCCCTGTAAAGCGAATAATTTGCTCCGCCTGATCTAAGGCTGCATACCCTATTGAACGAAAGAAAGCAGCGGTTTCTTTATGCGGAATGAATATCTTTTCGGGTGTATTTCCAATAGGCA
>JAKSSI010000143.1 GCA_024403175.1 Clostridia bacterium | reverse complement strand
CTTTTTAGATGGAGAGAATTTTTTACGTTATTACAAATGCATAATTATATTTAATTTAACCGCAGTGAGGACATTCTTCTTCCTCGAGACTAGCAAAGATTGCTGGGTCGTAGGAAATATTGTTTTTGTCGTAATAATCTTTTACGGCTTTTTTAATTGCTTCTTCTGCTAATACGGAGCAGTGAATCTTATGTGCTGGAAGTCCATCTAAAGCTTCTGTAACAGCCTTCAAACTTTACATCTTCTATAATCTTGTCTGCATTTATCTTAAGATAAATCTTCATGATGTCGCCGCAGACAGGGTTTCCTACTTCGCCAATGCCGTCAGCGTTTTCTATTACTCCTACATTTCTTGGATTTCTGAAGTGATCCATTACTTTTTCGCTATATAATGCCATATTGTTTTCCTCTTATTCTTCAAATACGTGTGGACGCTTTCCTGTAGTTAAATCTCTCCAGAAAGGAGACATATTTCTTAAGTAAGTTACAACGTCCGCTACTGCGCTAATCATATAATCAACTTCTTCCTCGGTAGTATCTTCGCCAAGAGAAAGTCTTAAAGAACCATGAGCTACTTCGTGCGGTCTGCCTATTGCAAGAAGTACATGGCTTGGGTCGAGCGACCCAGAAGTGCAGGCACTGCCTGAAGATGCGCAGATGCCTTTATCATCTAACATAAGAAGGAGTGATTCGCCTTCAATACCTTCAAAGCAGAAGTTTACATTGCTTGGTAGTCTGTTTTCTGCATCGCCATTAAGCTGACTGTAAGGAATCTTGTTTAAGCCGTCTATTAATCTATTTCGGAGGGTAGTAAGTTTTGCAGCGTTTGCATCAATATTTTCGCAAGCTTCCTTAAGTGCAGCAGACATACTCATAATGCCAGCTACGTTTTCTGTACCGGCGCGCTTTCCTCTTTCCTGACCACCACCATTGATGATGTTTTCAAGTACTATTCCTTTTCTTGCATAAAGAACACCAGTGCCCTTTGGACCGTGGAACTTATGAGCCGAGAGCGAAAGCATATCTATGTTCTGTTCTTTTACGTTTATATGAAGATGCCCTGCAGCCTGAACTGCATCTGTGTGGAAGAGAACTCCTTTTTCTTTGCAAACTGCACCGATTTCAGGAATAGGCTGAATGGTACCTATTTCATTGTTTGCGTACATGATTGTAACAAGGGCAGTATCTTCTCTAATTGCATCCTTTACCTGCTCTGCTGTAACAAGTCCATTGCTGTGAACATCAAGAAGGGTAATATCAAAACCCTCTTTCTTGAGTTTTTCTAAAGTGTGGAGCACTGCGTGGTGTTCGAATGCAGTAGAAATGATGTGCTTCTTGCCTTTCTTTGCACCAAGGTGCGCAGCTGTAATGATTGCCTGATTGTCTGCTTCAGAACCTCCAGAAGTGAAATAAATTTCGCGTGCTTCGCATCCAAGCAGGCTTGCCACGTTTGATCGTGCACTCTCTAAAGCTTCTTTAGCCTTCTGACCAATCTCGTATAAGCTGGATGGGTTGCCATAAACTTCTTCCATATAAGGGAGCATTGCGTTTATAGCAGTTTTACTCATTTTTGTTGTTGCAGCATTGTCTGCATATATTCTCATTGTTTTGCCTTTCTAATTCGCAAAGATTTTTAATATTGTATTGGTAGCTCGTATATTACACCTATTTACCCGCCAAGTCAATAGGTGAATAGGGAAAATAGTGCTTGATTTATACTTTTACCCTGCGGTAAAATAGGCAAATAAAGGGAGGTAATCCTATGATTTCTACAAAAGGACGATATGCAATAAGATTTATGTTAGATTTAGCCCAGCAGCCAGAGGGTACACCAGTACCTTTAGATGCTATTGCTGAAAGACAGGGTATATCTAAAAAATATCTTGAGATAATAGTAAAAATACTCGTTGGTGCAAAGCTTGTTAAAGGTGCTAGTGGTAAAGGCGGTGGATACAAGCTTTTAAGAAAGCCTGAAGAGTACACCATAATAGAGATATTAGAGCTTACAGAGGGCACAATGGCGCCAGTAGCTTGTCTTAGCAAAGATGCTGAGGCTTGCCCAAGAGAGTGTGCATGTAAAACGCTTCCAATGTGGCGTAAGTTTGATAAGCTAGTTTACGACTACTTTAGTGGTATCACGTTGCTGGATGTAGTGAACGATAATGTTTAGCAAACGAAAAATTTAAAAGAAAAATACATATTTATATGATATAATAAGTGGCTATGAGAATTGCAGGAATTCAAAAGTTAACACTACTAGATTTCCCTGGAAGATGCGCAGCCACTATTTTTATGCCTGGCTGCAATCTTAGATGTCCGTTTTGTCATAATGCATTTTTGGTTTTAAATCCAACTGAAGACCCATACGACCAAGATAAAATCTTTGAATTTTTAAAAGAGCGTCTTGGAAAGTTGACAGGGCTAGCTGTTACTGGCGGTGAGCCTTTGCAGTATGCTGATATCGCGGAATTTTTAAGAAAAGTAAAATCTATTGGCTATGCAATTAAGCTCGACACCAACGGGTGTTTTCCAGACAGACTTAAGGCATTAATTGATGAAGGCTTGGTATATTACGTAGCTATGGATATAAAAAACTCTTGGGCTTCTTATCCAAAAACTGTTGGTTTAAATGAAGAGCAGGGGGCTTTAGCAGTTTCAAATATCCAAAGATCTATGGATATACTTAAAAATAGCAACATAGAATTTGAATTCCGTTCTACTATAGTTAATCCGCTGCACAGCAAAGAAGATATAGAAGAAATGGCTAAGGCTGTGGGGCCAGTGCCACACTACTTCCTTCAGAGCTTTGCAGATTCAGGAGATATATTAGGCGATGATTGCAAGGGGGGCAGTCAAAACCTGCGCTACAGCGCTTATGAAAAAGAGGTATTATACGAGTTCCTTGAGATTGCTAAGCAATACTCACCGAACGTAAAGCTTAGGGGGGTAGATTAATGAGATTACTTTTTTTCCCAATAATATCATTGGTTAGTCTTGCTTTTAGAATTGCCAACTTGGCTGTTTGGGCCTATGTTATCCTTTCTTGGGTGGTTCAGCCTTACACAAAACTTTACGAAGTTTATAGAACTTTAGCAAGATTTATCGAGCCGGTGCTTGCACCAATAAGAAGACTTATATCGCCGCTCACATACACAATTGGATTAGACTTTTCACCATACATTCTGGTGCTGCTAATCTCTTGGGTCGGCAATTTCGTTATTAGACTTTTGTACTATATTTTTTAATTTCGCATAGGAGAAAAAAATGCTACAGATTAAAGACTTGGTGTTTAATCCTCAGGGAGACAGAAATATCTTAGACGGTATTAATCTGGAAATTCCTCAGGGCAAGCTTATTGTTCTTACAGGCCCTAATGGTGGTGGTAAGACAACTCTTGCAAAGACTATTGCAGGTATTAACACTCCAACAAGTGGTGATATTATTTTTAAGGGTCAGAGCATTAAAGATTTAGACCCAACAGAACATGCAAAGCTTGGTATTGGTTTTGCATTCCAGCAGCCAGTTAGATTTAAAGGCATCATGATTAGAGATCTTTTAAATATTGCTGCAGGTAAAGAGCTTACAGATGAAGAAGTTAAAGATGTGCTTGAAAAGGTTGGCATGGACTATGCGTCTTATGCGAACAGAGCTGTAGATAACTATCTTTCTGGCGGTGAAATTAAGAGAATTGAAATTGCTACTGTTATTTTAAGAAACACAGAGCTTTCCATTTTCGACGAACCAGAAGCAGGTATCGACCTTTGGTCATTCAACAGCCTT
>JAKSSI010000142.1 GCA_024403175.1 Clostridia bacterium | reverse complement strand
GAGTATCTCAATTCCAGTACGGATTTGGCTGTCGCTCTTGAATCCGGAAAGATTAAGTCTTTCGCTACAGACTTCCCAACACCAAGACAGATGAGAATGAAGAATGTAGTATTCACACCACACCTTGCTGCAGGTACACCAGAAGCTGACGTTAACTGCGCAGTAATGGCAGCAAGAGAAATGATTGACTACATTGAAAACGGAAACATTACAAACTCCGTAAATATGCCAGACGTATCTTTCGCAAGAGCAAATGGCGCAAGAGTTTGCATCTTCCACGAAAACAAGGTTGGTATGCTCGGAAAGATTACAGACGTTGTAACAGGCATGAAGCTTAACATCGAAAACCTCGTTAACAAGGGAAGAGGAAACATTGCTTATACAATCCTCGACTTCAATACAGAAGTACCTGTAGATCTCGGTGCACCTCTTAAGGCTATTGACGGCGTAATTAGGGTACGTGTAATTGAATAATTTTGATAAAGTAGGAATTGCGCCAGCGCGTTTCCTTTTTCCAACTTCATATATAGAAACTTGGGCTACCATAGCTTGCGATCAGCACACAAGCAATCCGGCATACTGGAAAGAAGTAGAACGTGTCATCGGTGATGACCCATCTTCTTTAGATCTTATGATGCCAGAGGCTTGGCTTAATGATGAAAGTCGTAAGGCTCATCAAGAGCAAATTCCTGCTCTTATGAAGCAGTATATGGAAGACGACACTTTAAGAGATATTGGCGAAGGCTTTATGTTCATTCATAGAGAGATGAGCAACGGCTATTTTAGACGTGGTCTGCTTTGCCTTTTAGATCTTGATAAGTATGAATATGCTCCAGGCAACAAGGCTCTTTGCCGTGCCACAGAAGGTGTTGTTGAAGATAGACTTCCGACAAGAATTGAAATAAGAAAGAATGCTCCTTTAGAAATGCCACATGTTATGGTACTTGTAAACGACAAGAGCAATCTTTTGATGGGTCAGCTAGATTTACTTGTAAGAAATCGTCAGCCTTATTACAACACAGATCTTATGATGGGCGGCGGCAAAATCAGAGGCTGGTTCATTAAGAATGAGAGAGAATGGGGCATTATTGAAAAGTCTCTTATTACTCTTCTTGGTGCAAGCAAGTTTGCTCAAAAGGGTATGCTCTATGCTGTTGGCGATGGAAACCACTCTTTGGCTGCTGCTAAAAAATGCGGAGATAGATATGCTATGGTAGAGCTTGTAAATGTTCACGACCCTGCCGTAGAATTCTTCCCAATTCATAGAATCTTAGACGCTGATGGAAATGTAGTTGACTACATTCACGGCGAAGAAGAGGCAAAGAGAATTGCAGAAGAAAGAGGTCTTACTGCGCAAATTATGCCAGACTATCCAAAGGAAAAACTCTTCAAAGATGTAATAAAAAATGGAATATTGCCTAAAAAGACCTTCTCAATAGGCGAATCCATTGACAAAAGATACTATTTGGAGTGTCGTGCCTTGCACGAATAGGCTAAATGGTGTAATATTACATAGTTATTAATTCGTAAATTCACTATGAGTTTTGAGGTATAGATATGTTCGGAAAGAAGAAAGAAACAGTTGTTGTTCAGCCTGTTGAAGTAGTTGTTGAAGAAGTAAAGCCAGTTATTACAAATACTACTATTATCAGCTCCGGCGCTACAATGGTTGGCGATTTTGTTACATCAGATCCAATGACAGTATGCGGAACAATTCAGGGAAATATCGAATCTTCAAACTCTGTTAATATTTCCGAAACTGGTCTTGTAAACGGAAATGCTGTTGCTCAGAATCTCGATGTTGAAGGAACACTCACAGGAGATGTTAAGTGTTCAGACAAGACAAGAATTCAGTCAAAGGGTTCTATCACTGGAAGCCTTCAGACAGCTCGTCTTGCAACAGACGATGGTTCTTCTTTTGCTGGCCAGCTTTCTATGGTAAAGCCAGGTGCTCCAGCATTACCAGAAGCTGAAGAAACAGTAGAGAAGAAGCCAGAAGAATAATTATACAAAAAGACAATGCGGCCTTCTCTTTTGGAGGCCGTATTTTTATTTAAATCTAAATCTCGTCATTCATTGGACAAAGGAGAAAAAAATGGAAAAGAAAACTTTCTACATCACAACGCCAATTTACTATCCAAGTGACAATCTTCACATTGGTCACACATATTGCACAGTAATGGCAGACGCTATGGCTCGTTTTAAGAGACTTCAGGGCTACGACGTAATGTTCCTTACAGGTACAGACGAACATGGCCAGAAGATTCAGGACAAGGCTGAAGCAAAGGGTGTTACACCAAAGGAGTATGTAGACGAAATCGTTGGCGGCATTAAGAAGCTTTGGGCCACAATGGAAATTTCTTATGATGATTTCATTCGTACAACAGACGAACGCCATGAAAAGCGCGTACAGAAGATTTTCGAAAAGATGTACGACAAGGGAGATATCTACCTTGGAGAATATGAAGGTTGGTATTGCAAGCCTTGCGAAAGTTTCTGGACAGATTCCCAGCTTAAGGATGGTTGCTGCCCAGACTGCGGAAGAAAAGTAGAAAAAGCAAAGGAAGAAGCATACTTCTTTAAGCTTTCAAAATATTCAGATCAGCTTGTAGAACTCTTAAAGGGTGGAGAATTCCTTCAGCCTGAATCCAGAGTAAACGAAATGCTTGGATTTATCGAACAGGGGCTTGAAGATCTTTGCATCTCCAGAACTTCTTTCGATTGGGGTATCAAAGTGCCAAACAATCCAAAGCATGTTATCTATGTATGGCTTGATGCTCTTTCAAACTATATTACAGCTCTTGGTTATCCTGAAATCGATGGCGAAGATGCAGAAAAGTATAAGAAGTACTGGCCTGCAGATTATCACCTTGTAGGTAAGGAAATTGTAAGATTCCATTCTCTTATTTGGCCTGCAATGCTTATGTCTTTAGACTATCCACTTCCAAAGCACGTACTTGGTCATGGATGGCTTTTAATTGACGGCGGCAAGATGAGTAAGTCTAAGGGCAATGTTGTCGACCCAGTAGTTCTTATTAACAGATATGGCGTTGATGCTCTTAAGTACTTCCTCCTTCGTGAATACACATTTGGTCAGGATGGTTCCTTCACAAACGAAGTAATGCTTAACAGACTTAACTTCGATTTAGCAAACGACCTCGGAAACCTTGTTTCAAGATCTGTTGCTATGGTTGAAAAGTACGATGCAGGTTTAGTTCCTGCAGCAACAGGCGACGTTCTTCCTGAATGCATCGCAGCTGATGAAAACTATCAGGCTGTTACAAAGGATTTAAGAGATCTTGCTCTTGGCGTTTACGCTAAGGTTGAAGATCATATGAGCAGATTTGAATTCCACCTTGCTCTTGAAGCAATTTGGACTCTTGTAAGAAGAACAAACAAGTACATCGATGAAACTGCTCCATGGGCACTTGCAAAGGATCCTACACAGAAGGAAAAGCTTGATGGCGTAATGCACCAGCTTATCGAATCCATCAGAATTATTTCTGTACTCATCTACCCATTCATGCACACAACATCCGACAAGATTCGTCAGCAGATTGGTCTTGGCGGAACAACACCAGCATGGGACGATGCAAAGGTATTTGATGTAATGAACGGAGAAAAGGTTTGCAAGGGCGAAGCAATATTCCCAAGACTTGATATTGCAAAGGAACTCGAAGCACTTTCAAATAAAGAAGCATAATCAATAAATTTGCTAAATAAAAAAACGCGCGATTTGCTCTGAACTAGTCAACTAAAAGTAGACAGTTGAAAAAACTATCTAAACCCCAATTCAG
>JAKSSI010000141.1 GCA_024403175.1 Clostridia bacterium | reverse complement strand
AACGATAACCTCTTCTACACCGAGAACCCGCAGATGGCCAAGAATACCTTGGCTATGGATTTGGAAGCACAGACAACAAGGTTTGTGAAATAGTTTTTAACACTTCCATGGTGGGATATCAGGAAATTTTCTCCGACCCATCTTATACGGATCAGGCAGTAGTAATGACCTATCCTCTCATTGGCAACTACGGTATGGCAGACGACGATTATGAAACAAAATGTCCAACCATAGGTGCTTTTATTGTGCGCGAATACAACGAAGAACCATCTAACTTCAGAAGCACAGCCACACTTGGCGATGTTATGAAGAAGTACGGTGTACCTGGAATTTATGGGGTCGATACAAGAAAAATAAACCGCTCCATTAGAGATTTAGGTAGCAGAAACGTTCTTATTACAGATATAAACACAAGTCTTGAAGAAGGGCTTAAGATTCTTTCAGAAACAGTTCTTCCAACAGATGCAGTTAGCAGAGTAAGCAGAAAGGAAATTGAAGTTTACGAAGCCCAAGAAAGCGAAAAATTCCATGTTGTAGCAATCGACTGCGGCATGAAAGAAAATATCGTAAGAAGTCTTTGCAAGTGCGGATGCAAGGTTACAGTAGTGCCTTGGAACACACCTGCAGACGTTATCATGGGATTAAATCCAAGCGGCGTATTTATTTCCAATGGCCCTGGCGACCCAACAGACGTTCCACAGACTATAGAAACTGTAAAAGTTATATTCGGCAAGGTTCCTGTATTTGGAATTTGCCTTGGACATCAGATTATAGCTCTTGCTTATGGTGCAAAAACTTACAAGCTTAAGTTTGGTCATCGTGGAGGAAACCATCCTGTTAAGCAGCTCGATACAGGAAAACTTGAAATTACATCTCAGAATCATTCCTATGCGGTAGATCTTGCAAGCCTTGAATCTACACCGCTTGAAGCAACACATATAAATATCTTAGACAACACTGTTGAAGGTTTAGAATGCAAAAAAGATAAGGTATTCAGCGTTCAGTATCATCCGGAAAGTGCTCCGGGGCCTCAGGACAGCAGCTATCTTTTCGATCGCTTTGTTAAGTTAATGGAGGAACACGCTCATGCCTAAAAGAACTGATATAAAGAAAATTCTCGTAATAGGATCCGGCCCTATTGTAATCGGTCAGGCTGCAGAGTTTGACTATGCCGGCACACAGGCTTGCCTTGCTTTAAAGGAAGAAGGTTATGAAGTTGTACTTTGCAACTCCAACCCAGCCACAATTATGACAGATACCACTGTAGCCGATAAGGTTTACATGGAACCACTTACACTTGAATATCTTGCAAAAATCGTAAGACACGAAAGACCAGACGCTATCCTTCCAGGCATTGGCGGACAGACTGGCTTAAACCTTGCTATGCAGCTTGCTAAGAAGGGCGTACTTGCAGAATGCAGAGTAGAACTTCTTGGTACAAGAATCGAAAGTATCGAACGCGCCGAAGATAGAGAACTCTTTAAGGAACTCTGCGAAGAACTCGGCGAACCAGTAATTGCTTCCGATATTGCTACAACAGTAGAAGCAGGTCTTGAAGTAGCTGAAAAAATCGGTTATCCAGTAATTCTTCGCCCGGCATTTACTCTTGGTGGTACAGGTGGCGGTTTTGCAAATAGCAGGGATGAATTTATTCCTTTAATGAAGAACGCTCTTGCTCTTTCACCAGTATCTCAGGTACTTATTGAAAAGAGCATTAAGGGCTTTAAAGAAATCGAATACGAAGTAATGCGCGATGCCAACGACACAGCCATTGCTATTTGTAATATGGAAAACTTAGACCCTGTTGGTATTCACACAGGCGACTCTATCGTAGTCTGTCCATCTCAGACACTTACAAACAAGGAATACCATATGCTTCGTGACAGTGCGCTTAAGATTATTCGTGCACTTAAGATTGAAGGTGGTTGCAACGTTCAGTTTGCGCTCGACCCTAAGTCTTTCCAGTACTATCTCATCGAAGTAAACCCAAGAGTATCAAGATCTTCTGCTCTTGCATCTAAGGCCAGCGGTTATCCAATCGCAAGAGTATCTGCAAAGATTGGTGTAGGTCTTAGACTCGATGAAATTCAGATTGCAAACACTCCAGCATCTTTCGAACCTGCACTCGACTATGTAGTTACAAAGATGCCACGTTTCCCATTTGACAAATTTACAGATGCAGACCAAAAGCTTTCCACTCAGATGAAGGCTACTGGCGAAGTAATGAGCATCGGTAGAACAATGGAAGAAAGTCTCCTTAAAGCCATTCGTTCTCTTGAAATTGGACTTTATCACCTTTACAGTGCAAAGTTCGATGAAATGCCTCAAATTGAGCTCTTAGAGTACATCAGAAAGGGTACAGACGACAGAATCTATGCTATTGCACAGCTTCTTAGAATTGGCACCCCAATTGATTTAATCTGTGGTGCTACTGCAATCGATGCATTCTTTATCAGAAAGCTTAAGAACATTGTAGATGCAGAAGTTGAAATTAAGGCTGCACCTGGTTCTGAAAAGATGCTTAAGTATGCAAAACAGCTTGGTTTTGCTGATAAGACTATCGCTAAGCTTTGGGATAAGACAGAAGATGAAATTTTCGAAATGAGAAAGGCTTCAAAGCTGATGCCTGTATACAAGATGATTGATACTTGCGCATCTGAATTCGAAAGCTATATTCCATACTTCTATTCCACATACGAAGAAGAAAACGAATCAAAGATTTCAGATAAGAAAAAGATTGTTGTACTTGGTTCTGGTCCTATTAGAATCGGCCAGGGCGTTGAGTTCGACTACTCCACAGTTCATGCTGTTATGACTATTAGAGATGCTGGCTACGAAGCTATCATCATCAATAACAACCCTGAAACTGTATCCACAGACTACACTTGTTCCGATAAGCTGTACTTCGAACCACTTTGCGTAGAAGACGTTTGCAACATTATCGAAATGGAACAGCCAGACGGTGTTATTGCAACACTTGGTGGTCAGACTGCTATCAACCTTGCAGAACCACTTAGCAAGCGCGGCGTAAAGATTATCGGTACAGACTGCGATGCTATTGATAAGGCTGAAAACAGAGACAGCTTTGAAAAGCTCCTTAAGGATTTAGATATTCCTCAGCCAAAGGGTCAGGCTGTAACATCCATTGAAGCAGGTGTTCAGGCTGCTGAAGAAATTGGATACCCAGTACTGGTTCGTCCAAGCTTTGTACTTGGTGGTCGTGCTATGCAGATTGTTGCAAAGGAAAAGGCTTTAAGAGAATATCTTAAGACAGCTGTAGAAATCGACGAAGATAAGCCTGTACTTGTAGATAAGTACATTAAGGGTAAGGAAGTTGAAGTTGATGCTGTATGCGATGGCGTAGATGTATTTGTTCCAGGCATTATGGAGCTCGTTGAACGTACTGGCGTACACTCCGGCGATTCCATCAGTATCTACCCAAGCTTCTCTATCTCAAATAAAGTAAAAGAAACCATCCTTGATTATACAAAGAGACTCGGCCTTGGAATAGGAATCATCGGACTGTTTAATATCCAATTCATTGTAGATCAAACTGATACTGTCTACATTATTGAAGTAAATCCTCGTTCCTCTAGAACAGTTCCATTCCTTTCCAAGTCAACGGGCTTCAGCCTTGCAGATATTGCCACAAGAGTTATTCTTGGTCAGAGCTTAAAAGCGCAGGGTATTACAGAAATGTATCCAAAGGAAAGAGACAGATTCCACGTAGAGGTTCCTGCATTCTCATTCTCTAAGCTTAACTGTATGGACTCATATCTCTCACCAGAACTGAAGTC
>JAKSSI010000140.1 GCA_024403175.1 Clostridia bacterium | reverse complement strand
AAACTTGCTGACATTGTTGTAGTAAACAATACAAGTTTAAAAGCACTTGAAAAGCAGGTTTTAAAGGAATTAGGAATTAAGAAAGGTTAGTTTATGGCCAGAAAAAAACTTACTGAAGCTGAAAAGCAGGCTAAAAGAGAAGCTGAAGAAGCTGAAGCAAAGAAGATACACAGAAAGAAAACCATACACGACGAAATCTGGGCTATTGTAATTTTAGCTCTTGGTGTTTTCTTGGCTCTTACTATGTTTACTAATACAACAGGCGTAGTAGGTCAGGCTGTTAAGAAATTTGTTGGTGGAATTATGGGCCCAGTTGCTTATGCACTCCCAATATTCCTTATCATTTATGGTGTTTTAATTTTCGCAAATAAGACTGCATATCTTTCTTACATGAGCATTATTTGCATAGTTATATTCTTTGTTTTGGTATGCAGTTTAGTTGCAAGCTTCTTTGATCCAATTAAGTCTGCAGATGTTCTTGCACCATTAAAGTTTGCAAAAGACGCTTATGGACTCGGTGTAAGTGGCGGTGGCGTAATTGGTACACTCATTGGTTCATTTATACTTACAGCACTTGGCAAGGCTGGTCTTTGGATTATCGGTCTTGTTGGTGCAATTATTTGCTGCTTACTTATGCTTAACACTCCGCTTTCTGAAATGTTTGATAGCTTTAAGGTAAAGGCTGCAGCAGCTAAGAAAGTAAGAGAAGAACAGCTTGAAATTAGACATCAGGAAAAACTTATGGCTGAGCAGGCTGCAGAAGAAGAAAGAATCCGTCAAAAGATATTAGCTGAAGAAGAACAGAAAAAGGCAGAGGCTGAAGCTGCTAAGAAGCGTGCTGAAGAAGAGGCTGCTAGAAAGGCAGAAGAGCTTAGAAAATTGGAAGAAGCTGAAAGAATTGCCGATGAAAAGAAGGAAATTGAGCTTCCTAAGCTTAATTTAGATTCTGTTGATAAAATGCTTGCCGAACCATCTGACAATGCTGAAATCGAGCATTTTGTTGAACCAGAAATGCCAGGTAAAGAGGAATCTTACTTCGACGAACCAGAAAATCCACAGTATGTTTTCGGCGATGAATACACTGATAATCAAAAGAATATTTTAGGTCTTGTAACTGACGAACATCTCTTTGGTAAAGTTACAACGCAAAAGGGCAAGGGCTTAAATCCAGAAGATGAAAAGCCTGTAGAAGAAGCTCCTGTAGTTGCTCCTACAAAGGTAACTGTAAAGGATGTTGAAAAGGTTCAGACTGAAGTTACTAATGAAATCAAGAAGACTGTTGCTGCTACAAAGCCAACAGCTCCTGCAAAATATCAGTTCCCATCTATTGATTTACTTAAGAAGGCCGTTGTTGCTAACAAGGGTAAGCAAGACGATGGTGCAGAACTTTCTGAAGTTCTTGAAAAGACACTTGCTTCCTTTGGGGTCGACGCAAAGGTTGTAAATGTTACTAAGGGCCCATCTGTTACTCGTTTTGAAGTTCAGCCAGGTCTTGGTGTAAAGGTTGCTAAAATCTCTGGTCTTCACGACGACTTAGCGCTCAACTTAAGAGCTAAGAGTTTAAGAATTGAGGCTCCAATTCCAGGAAAAGCTGTAGTTGGTATTGAAGTTTCTAACCAGGATTCAAATACTGTTTACTTAAGAGAAGTTATTGATTCTAAGAAGTTTAAGGATGCAAAGTCTAAAATTACTGTTGCCCTTGGCCGCGGTATCTCTGGCGACCCAGAAGTAGCAAACCTTAAGGAAATGCCTCATCTTCTTATTGCGGGGTCTACAGGTTCTGGTAAGTCTGTTTGTATCAATTCCTTCCTTATTTCTTTAATGTATAAAGCTACTCCAGATCAGGTAAAACTTATTCTTATCGACCCTAAGGTAGTAGAGCTTTCAGACTATAACGGAATTCCACATCTGCTCATTCCTGTAGTTACAGAACCTGCAAAGGCTAGTGCTGCACTCGGCTGGGCAGTAGGTGAAATGAACGACAGATATAACAAGTTTGCAAACGAATCTGTAAGAGATCTTGAAAGCTACAACGAGCTTATGATACTCAACGGTGAACCTGAAAAGGTAATGCCTCAGATTGTTATCGTAGTAGACGAACTTAACGACCTTATGATGTCTGCTAAGAGCACTGTTGAAGATAGCATTTGTCGCTTAGCACAAAAGGCAAGAGCTGCTGGTATGCACCTGGTAGTTGCTACACAGCGTCCTTCTGTAGACGTACTTACAGGTGTTATTAAGGCTAATATTCCATCTAGAATTGCATTTGCGGTTTCTAACCTTATGGACTCTAGAACAATTCTTGATGAAGGCGGTGCAGAACATCTTCTTGGTAAGGGCGATATGCTCTATGCTCCACAGGGTTCTTCCAAGCCTGCAAGAATTCAGGGATGCTTCGTATCAGATGCAGAAGTAAAGGCTGTTATTGAAGCTGTAAAGGCTAATAACAATGAAAATAAATACGACGAAGACGTTGTAAATGCTATTGCAAATCCAGGCGGTTCTTCTCAGCAGAGTGTAGAATCAGACGATGAAGAAGATCCTCTATACAACGACGCAGTTGAAACTGTTATAAGAGCTGGCGAATGCTCAGTATCCATGCTTCAGAGAAGATTCCGTATTGGATATAACCATGCGGCAAGACTTGTTGATACTATGGAAGAACGTGGTATCGTTGGCCCTGCAGACGGTGGACGAAAGAGAAAGGTTCTTATGAGCCTTGATGAATTTACTCCAGTTGGAGTATGCTCTAGAAAGATAACCGTTGAACTAGATGAAGATGGAACAATTTCAGATATAAAGTTTCTTGGAGGATGTAATGGTAACACACAAGGCGTAAGTAAACTTTGCAAAGGTAGAAAAGCTGAAGAAGTAATCGAGCTTCTTCGCGGAATTGACTGCCAAGGTAGAGGAACAAGTTGTCCTGATCAGTTATCATATGCACTAGAAGAAGCACTAGAATTAATCTAAAAAAAAGAGCAAAAAAGAATAAAGAGTAAATAAAAAAGTAATTTTTAAAAATATAAGGGTATAAAATGAACATTAAAAAAACTAAAACAGCTATGCTATTAGTGCTGTTTGTACTAATAATTCTCATAGCTATTACTGTAGTAAATAAGAATAAGAATAAAGTAATGCCTCAAGATATTGTCTTTGATTTCTTTACAGAAATGACTGAAGGTAACTTTAGAGAGGCCATGGAATATTACATATCTAATGTTAAGGAATCTCAAATAGATACTTTAGAAAGAAACATGGATCTATATAAATGTCACTGGGCTAACGTTGGAGTAAGAATAGATGACGAGTTAATAGAGCAAGGTGAAGGCACTGCCGAGGTAACAGTAACAGTATCAAAGTATAACGTTCAGTCTATCTTAGGTGACATTACTATAAAGCTTCTTCACGTTAACTCTCTAAAAGAAGACGGCACATACATTACTGAAGAAGAAATGTTAATACTTAAAAAGCAGTACATTAAAGAAGCATACCTTGAAGCTAGTGAGAGATATAAACCTCTAGTTAATGAGTACGTCTTAAAACTAGAAGAAGATGATGAAATAGGATGGAAGATAGTAAATAGTAATGAAATAAACGACATACTATTTGGCTCAGATATTAACTTAGAAGAAGAAAATAATTAAGAAAAATAAATATGAAAATATAACTAAAATAGACATCTTTTGAGGTCTATTTTAGTTTACGTAATTATATAAGAAAAGTATTTAAATATCTCATATTTACTGGAAATTCTTACCAGTACTATTTACTTAAAATCACTTTACTTTTTCAATAAATTTGATACAATAAAATTGTTACGAAAATA
>JAKSSI010000014.1 GCA_024403175.1 Clostridia bacterium | reverse complement strand
CGCCTCTACTATGGTATCTAACTCCATTCCAGTCACCTCATAATCATTTTTTAGTGACTCGTGAGACTCATCCATAAGTCTTGCAAGTGTTAAGAAATCTTTGCTTTTCAAAGCGCAGCTTGCATAAATAGTACGATCCTGCTCTGTTAAGACATGTCTTAAGCGTTTGAATTACATGGGTATTTCAAAAGAGGAACTTGCAGATGCTTGCAAGGAGTAACAATGGGATTTTTTAAGAGAAAGAGTAGAAGACTTAAAAGAAATTTAAAGAAGTTTAGTGCAAAGAGTGTAGACGTTGCAAAGTTTGTAAGAGAGCTTTATGTAGATAACGGACTTGCCTATATTTCCTGCAACGTAAAAGACTATTACGACATAATCGATCCATATTCTGTAGAAGGTTATGAATGGCTTAATGAATCTTTCGTTAGATTTGTTGATGAAAATGCTAATTATGTACCAACAGAATATCCAATAGTTTTAGAAATTTGCGGTAAGCGTTTTTCTCAAAAGGAAAGAGCTTGCATTGAAGAAACTATTGCGGACTATTATGCTCTTAAAATGGGCGATGCTCAGATGGCAGTTGAAAAGAATAGAAATAAATCTATATTGCTTCTTGCCTTAGGAGCTTTCTTTGCAGTTCTTGTAACTCTTTTGTCCGGCCTTGTTTCAAACAATAGACTTCTTTCAGAACTTATTGTAATTTTCCTTTGGGTGTTTACTTGGGACTTTGTTGAAAATGCATTGTTCGATAGAGGCGATTTGCAAGAAGAACGTTTGGCCGCAGCGCAGATGGCAAGTATTAAAGTTACTTTCCAGCTTGAGTTTGAAGACGGCCCTGTTGAGCCTGAAGAAGAGAGGGCAATTCTTAAAGAAGTATTTGAAGATGAAGTAATTGTTCCTTCATCTGAATGGGAATAAAAATGGTGAAAAATCCTTTACAACTTAATGTGCTTTCTCTTGCCTATATGGGAGATGCTGTTTGGGAACAATATGTTAGGGCGCAGGTTATAGAAATGCTGCCCGACGCAAACCACGCAGACTATCTACATAAGGAAGGCGTAAAGTATGTCAATGCCAATGCGCAGGCTTTTGCGGTTAAGACGCTTATAGATGACGGCTTGCTGTCCGAAGATGAAGTAGCGCTAATAAAGCGTGCAAGAAATCATAAGACTGCCACAAAAGCAAAGAATGCAGATGCAATTACTTACAAGTGGGCTACAGCATTCGAGGCATATTTAGGATTTTTGTTCTTAAGTGAAGACACAAATAGGCTAAACGAAATAATGGAGAAATCTGCTGCGATTATTAGAGAAAAGGGGAAAGGAAAAAATGATTAAGATTACATACTACGGACATTCTTGTTTTGAACTTGATTTCGATGGTTACAAAATTGTTTTAGATCCTTTTACTGGTGTTCCTGGTTATAATCTTGGAACAATAGATGCAAACGAAGTTCTTCCATCTCACGGCCACGGCGACCACGCATTTGTTGAAGCTGTTAAACTTACAAACGCAGCAAAGCCTGCTGAACTAAATGTGGTTACAGTTGATAGTTTCCACGACAAAGAGCTGGGCGCATTAAGAGGTCCTAATAAGCTTCAGATTTTTGAGTATAAAGGCCTTCGCGTAATGCACTGCGGCGATATGGGCGTTATGCCTACAGAAGAGCAGATGTCTCTTATGAAGAACTTAGATGCTGTAATGATTCCTGTTGGTGGTACATTTACCCTTGCTGCAGAAGAAAGCAAAGAATTTGCAGAAAAGATTGGCGCAAAGTTAATCATTCCTATGCACTATAGACATGAAACATGTGGCTTTGACAAGATTACCACAAGAGATCATTTCGCAGAACTTTTTGAATCCGTAACATATGCAAACTCTTGCGAAATTGAAATCACAGGAGAAACAAAGGGCGTTGTAATATTAGACGCAAAATCAAGAATTTAAGTGAAATCTTTAAAAAAATCTCTCAGTTTAATACTTGCTTTTATCATTGCTCTGCTTACTTGTAGTTGCAGCAATGTTCAGCGCAGAAAAGAAGAGCTCATTAAGTTTAATGGGCTTTTTTATGATGCTTTTGATACTGTTATTTCCACAACTGTTTATGCAAAGAAAGAAGCTGAGTTCAATGATATTGAAAAGCAGATCGAAGAAGATTATTACCGTCTTACAAAACTCTATGATATTTACAACGACTATCCTGGAATAAATAACATTAAAACAATCAATGATAATGCAGGTAAAGAACCTGTTAAAGTTGAGCCTGAAATCATCGATTTGCTGAAGTTTGGCAAAGAAATGTATAAACAATCAAATAGCAAAATAAATATTGCTATGGGCAGCGTTTTACGCCTTTGGCACGATGCTAGAGAGCTTGCCAATGGAATAAAAACTTATATTCCTCCGTACATTCCAGATGAAACTGATTTAAGAGATGCTGCTTTGCATTGCAACATTGAAGATTTAATAATCGATGAAAACAATTCAACAGTTTATCTTGCTGATGAAAAAATGCTTTTAGATGTAGGTGCTGTTGCAAAAGGATTCGCTACAGAAATTATTGCAAATAAACTTGAAAAAGCTGGTCATACATCCGTTCTTATTTCAGCTGGTGGCAATATAAAAACAACAGGTGTTAAGCCTAGTGGAGACAAGTGGTCTGTTGGTATTCAAGATCCAAAACCTAATACTCAAGGCGGTTATGTAGAACTTGTATATATAGGCAATATGTCTGTAGTAACAAGCGGAGTGTATGAAAGATTCTTTGTAGTAGATGATAAAACATATCACCATATTATCGACCCAGATACTCTAAAGCCAGAAAATAGATTCTTATCGATTTCTATTTTGACTAAAGATTCTGGCCTTGCAGATGCTCTTTCAACATCAGTATTTAATATGGATTACGAAGAGGGTTTAAAGTTCATTGAAGACCTTGATGGTGCGGAATGTATGTGGATATTCAATGATATGACGATTAAGCATTCCAGCGGCTGGGGAAAATAAATAAAACAAAAAGCGGCTCATTTGATTTGAGCCGCTTTTATAATGACTTAATTACTTGTATTCGTGCTTTGCTGGATTCCAGAAGATACCAGCAAGTAACTTAACATCTGTTGTTCCTACATTTGTAACAGAATGTGTGTTTCCTTCGCCGCAGATTTCTGCATCGCCAGCTGTTAAAATCTTTTCTTCACTTCCGTCTGTAACCTTAGCTTCGCCCTGAATAATGTAATACCATTCAAAGTTTTCTGTGTGGTCGTGAGCTCCTACTGAGCAACCAGCAGGAATAGTGATTTCTGCAAGCATTGTTCCTGCCTTGTAAAGAGCATCTCCTGGAACAATGTTCTTAAAAGAAAGAGTTCCTATGCCGCCTCTTACTTCTGTCTTCTGTTCAACTACCATTTGATCTTTAAGAATATACATGCTTATTTCCTCCTGGGTTTAAAATGATGACGCATACTATTGAGAAATTTAATTCTTGCGATTATAAGTGCAATGCACATTACTATTTTCATTCCTGCAGAGAAACCTGCAAGAAGGGAAGTCTTTCCAACAAGTAGCAATAGCCAACCTGCATTAGCAGGAATTGCTATTCCTAAAAGCAGAGCTGTTGTTAGAGAATCAGCTTCAAAGCAGAAGATGAATGATAAAATCAGTTCTACCATCACAGTTACAACTACATGCAATGAAGCCTTTTCAGCGTAGTCTTCAGGGATGATATTCTTTCCTTTTTTAAGGACTACTACTGCATTAGGATGAATCTTTTGAGTGAAGCTCTTATTAACGTTTAAAAGGCAAATTAAGAGGTTGTTCGGCCCAACTGAAATGATAAAGATAATAAGCCACGCTAATGTTTCCATTACAGGAATTGTTGCAAGGATTTTAGTAAAACCTAGATAGCTGATTATCTTTTCCGCAAAGGATGAAAAACCGCTTAATGTAATTATTGAAATGAAATCTACAATTCTATCCATAATCATTTACGCCTTCTTTCCCCAAAAGCTTGGTGTAAACAGCAATACGATAGTGTAGAGCTCTAATCTGCCGCCTATCATTAGTAATGAAAGTAATATTTTAGTTGGAGCAGAGAAAAATGCAAAGTTCATAACAGGGCCTACTTTATCAAAGCCTGGTCCAATATTACTAATGCATGCGATTACCGCTGTAAAGGATGTTACAAGGCCTTCACTATCTACAAGGCTTATAAAAATTGTAGATGCAAGCACCAATCCTATATAAAGTTGCGCAAGAGTTGAAACAACGGAAAGCGTGTTTTCTTCTACTACGCTGCCGCCAACTCTAACAGGACTTACTCTGTGCGGATGAAGCTTTTTTACCATTCTTCTTACAAACATCTTGCAGAGCATAATGATACGAATAACCTTAAGTCCGCCAGCTGTAGAGCCTGCGCAGGCACCGCATATCATAAGGATAAGAAGCACCATTCTGCAAGGCAGTGGCCATTGGTCGAAGTCTGCTGTAGCATAGCCTGTTGTCGTAATAATAGATGCAACTTGGAAGAGTGCATATCTAAATGCTTCTGCAATGCTTCCATAGAAGTTCTTTATTAAAAGCATCACCATAATGAATACAGTAGAACCTGTAACTATTCCGATGTATGTTCTAAATTCGGTATCCTTAAACATCAGCTTTGGGCTACCTGCAAAGAGGTAGTAGTAAAGGCTGAAGTTTGCACCAGCAATTATCATAAAGATGGATATAACCATATCTATGTAAGTGCTGTCGAAATATGCAATGCTGGCTCCGTAGCTAGAGAATCCGCCAGTACCAAGAGTACCAAAGGAATGCACTAAGGAATCATAAAGATTCATACCGCCTGCGCAGAGCAGTACTACTTCGAAGAATGTAAAACCTGTGTAGATTAAATACAGTCTCTTTGCTGATCCTGTGATAGTAAATGTAATCTTGTCCATTGTCGGGCCGGTGGTTTCGGCACGCATAATTTTTGCGCCGCCAATGCCAAGCATAGGAAGAATTGCAATAGTAAGAACCAGCACGCCCATGCCGCCAAGCCAGTGAGTAAAACTACGCCAGAAAAGCATGCCCTTAGGCAGTGCTTCAATATCAGTTAATATTGTCGACCCAGTTGTTGTAAAGCCAGAAGCTGTTTCAAAGAAAGCATCGATAAAGTTTGGAATGCTTCCAGAAAAAACGAAAGGAAGGGCTCCGAGCGCAGAGATTAAAAGCCATGCAACCCCTACAATAAAGAATCCGTCCTTCATTCTTAGTACGGTGTTGTCGGCAGCGGGGCTAATAAAAATTGTGGTAAGTCCTACAACTATCATTACTCCGCCGCACGCAAAGAAACAAAGGGCACTTTTAGGCTCTTTGTAAATAAGTGAAACGATTCCTGGAAGCAGCATAGCTACGCCTACAAGAACCATTGCAGCAGACAATACTTTAATTATCGGTTTTGTATTTAGACCCATAAATTACATTGAATGAACTGTACCAGAAAGAAGTGCTTCAAGTTCGCCAACCTTAGTAAGAAGGGCGAGAATAACAACCTTATCGCCAGGCATAATTTGAGTACTACCTGTAGGGATAATAACGTCTTTTCCACGGTTAATTGTAGTAATAATAACGCCTTCAGGAATATCCATGTTGCTTAAGCTATCGCTTGTAATAGGCATATTTTCTTCAGCTAAAACTTCAACAAATTCAGCCTGTCCCTGAATCATCTTCTTAAAGTTAATAGATGTTCCGCTTGTGAGTTTTCTTAAAATGCTAGAAGTACACATGTCTATAGGATTAATAGTCATAGTGTCATCCAGTTCGTCTGTAATAGAGTTATAGTAATTGCTGCTAACCTTTGCAATTACGTCCTTTACATTGTTCTTCTGCGCAAGAATTGCAAGAAGAATATTGCTTTCATCAGAACCTGTTGCTGCAATAAAAGCATCCATATTCTTTAAATTTTCTTCAGCAAGAAGAGTAGGGTTGCAAGCGTTTCCATTTAGAACGAGAGCCTTTTCAAGTCTTTCTGCAAGATAGTTGCAGCGCTTTTCGTCCTTTTCAATAATCTTTACGGCAACGCCATCTTCTGTAAGCATGTGCGCAAGGTAGAAGCCTGTCTTTCCTCCTCCGCCTATCATTACTTTCTTCATTTTGTCTTCTTTGCTACCGCTCTTAAGCTTCTTTCTAAACGCAGCAACCTTTGTTCCAAGGCCAGTTACAAAGAAACTGTCGCCCTCAAGAAGTTCTGTATTACCATTTGGGATGATAATCTTTCCGTTACGGCTGATAGCCGCAAGAAGAAGTCCGCGGTGTTGAACAGCTTCATATTCAAAGAAAAACAGCGTCTGCCGCATCAAAGGCAGACGCTGCTTCTTTTAATTTCTTTCCAATAACATTTGGAAGCTGATTGCTCTCAAATTCAAGAATGTCGGCTTTTCCGATGGTGAATCTGTTTCCGGAAAGTCCGCTCTTAGAACTTAAGTATCTGAAAATTTCCTGCGCGCAGGAATAGTCTGAATTTACTAAGTAGTCAATTTTAAAGTTTGCCTTGATAAGTTCCAGCTGTGCTACATGTTCTGGATCTCTTACTCTTGCAATTGAATAATGGCAACCCATTTGCTTTGCCATAGATGCAATGAAGATGTTGTTTTCATCGTTTGTTGTGCAGCAAATAATTGCATCGTAGTCTTCAATATGCATATCTGCAAGAACCTTAGAGTTTCTTGCATCTTTGTTTTGCGCCATTACATCGAATGCGTTTAATATTCTTGAAATAACGGCGTTATTTGTATCGAGCAGGGTGATTTCGTGGCCACCGCCTACTAAAGCCTTGGTGATGCTGGTACCAAGCTTTCCTCCGCCTATAACTGCTATTTTCATATTGTCCTCCAAATTAAATGGTTACAATGAACTTTTCTAATAATATGTCTGGCTGGTAAGAAAGCTTAGCTTTTCTAAGGCCTGCCAAACCCATATCTTCTTCTCTGTTTACGTATTTTAACTCAGGATATTTATCTCTGAGGTATTTGCAAAATTCTCTATATATGATGGTGTATCCGCCTTGGATATCGTTGAATGATTTTTCGAAATTGATATCTAGAGCATCGCTATGACCGATGATTTTTCCTATTGTGAAGGCGAGTATCTTACCATCGCTTTTTATAATGCCGCCATCCATGCCCAATGCTTCGTAGTTATCCATGCATTCGTTTAAAGCCTTTTCTTCGTAGACCAGGCTATCTTCTCCTGCAAACTCACGGTTTTGAGCATACCAGAGTTTTGACATCTCTCGGCAACCTTCTAAGTTTTCTTTTGTTATTGCTTCAAACATCCAGTCTGGATGATTATCTTCAAATCGGTGAATGTTGTTTCGTTTCTGATGAAGCTTTCTTCCTTCTAAAGTGCACATGCGGTTTATATCGTAAAGATATTCGGCTGAATTTCTATCTTCCTCAAAATGGAACACTTCAGGGAAAATGCATTTTATGTATTCAAATTCATCGCCAGTATTGCAGCTTAGTTTAAACCGTTTGCCGTGTTCCTTGGCATCTTCCATAAGAGCAATTATTCCGTCATGGATATTCTTGCCAACAGGGAAGGCATAGCAATCATTGTATTTGATAAGCAGTGTGTCGCCATCTATGGCTATTTGTGTACCAAAGTAATCTGCCCAAAATACAAGATTGGGGAAGGCATAATCTACGCTTCTTCCAGTATAGTTTTTAAGGATATATTCAATTTTTTCTTTATCAGCCAAAGTGGCTTTTTTGAAATTAACCATAATACCCCATCCTAAGAATTTATATATTATACCACAACGCAATATAATATGGTATAATATCAAGACTATGCAAAGGAGAAATTAGCATAATGGGAAAGCCTATAGTTGCCATCGTTGGCAGACCAAACGTTGGTAAATCAACGTTTTTTAACAAAATAGTTGGTTCTAGAGTATCAATTGTTGAAGATACTCCTGGTGTTACACGCGACCGTATCATTGCAGAAGCAGAATGGACAAACAAGCAGTTCCTTCTTATCGATACTGGTGGTATTGAACCAGAAAATAAGGAAGTAATTCCTGCCCAGATGCGTGCGCAGGCCGAAATCGCCATGGATATGGCAGACGTTATCCTCTTTATGGTGGATGGCCGAAACGGTGTAACCAACGCAGATAGAGAAGTTGCAGACATGCTTATTCGTAAAAATAAGGATGTAATTTTGGTTGCAAATAAAATTGATGGAAGTAAGCTTCCACCAGATTTTTATGATTTCTACGAACTTGGTCTTGGCGAACCATTTGCAATTTCATCTACAAATATGCTTGGTCTTGGTGATCTTCTTGAAGCAACTCTTGCAAAAGTTCCTGCAGAAGCGTTCGAAGAAGACGATGAAGATGACATTAAGATTGCCATTATCGGTAGACCAAACGTTGGTAAGTCTTCTATGATTAACGCTTTCCTTGGTGAAGAACGTGTAATCGTATCTGACATTGCCGGCACAACAAGAGACTCTATCGATACACCTTTTGAAAAGGATGGTCAGAAATATACTTTAATCGATACAGCAGGTATTAGAAGACGTAGCAAGGTTACAGACGATGTAGAAAAGTATTCTGTAATTCGCGCTATGGCTGCAATTGAGCGCTGCGACGTAGCTATTATGGTTATCGACGGCACTGAAGGTCTTGCAGAACAGGATAAGAGAATCGTTGGTTTGGCTCACGAAGCAGGAAAGGGCATCATAGTTGTTGTAAACAAGTGGGATGCCGTTGTTAAGGAAACAAACACAATGAGAGATATGGAAAAGAAGATTAGAGGAGAACTTTCCTTTATGTCTTATGCTCCAATTATGTTCACATCTGCTCTTAAGGGTCAGCGTCTTCTCCCTGTAATTGATACAGCAAGAGCTGTTGCTGAAAACAGATCAATGCGTGTATCTACAGGTCAGCTTAATGCTCTCATTGCAGATGCTGTAATGATGAACCCAACACCTGTTGATAAGGGTAAGCGTCTTAAGATTTACTACGCAACTCAGATTAACATTAAACCACCACTTTTCTCATTCTCTGTTAACGATAGAGAACTTATGCACTTCTCTTATGCAAGATATCTTGAAAATAAGATCAGAGATGCATACGGATTTGTGGGAACATCTATTAAGTTTGTATTTAGAAATCGCGGCGAAAAGGAAGAAAATTGACATACAATGTAGTAACCTTCGGGTGCCAGATGAACGAGCGCGATAGCGAAACACTGTCAGGTATGCTTGAAGAACTCGGTTATACACCTGAACCGGAATTTAAAAAAGCGGATGTTGTCATCCTCAATACATGCAGCGTAAGAGAAAACGCAGACAAGAGATTCTTTGGAGTTTTAGGTCAGCTTAAAAATCCTCATGAAAAGAATCCTGGCAGAATTGTAGCCGTTTGCGGATGCATGATGCAGCAACAGCACATCATAGACACTCTTAAGGCTAAATATTCTTGGGTTGATTTGGTATTCGGTACACATAACATTGCCGATTTCCCAAAACTCTTTAAGAATGTAAGAGACGAAAAGCAGAAGATTGTAGACGTTTGGGAAAATGGCGGTGCAATTGCCGAAGGTCTTCCTGCAAAGCGTACATATAGCTTTAAGTCTTATGTATCTATTATGCAGGGCTGTAACAATTTTTGCACATACTGCATAGTACCATATACAAGAGGCAGAGAAAGAAGCAGAGCTCCTGAAGAAATTCTCAAGGAAATTCAGTGCTTAGCTGATAGCGGTTGCAAGGAAATTACACTGCTTGGTCAGAATGTAAATTCATACAACGGTGGCATTAGTTTTGCAGAGCTTTTAAAGAGAATTGATGAGATTGAAGGAATTGAAAGAGTTAGATTTATGACATCTCATCCAAAGGATCTTTCCGACGAACTCATCGATTGTTTTAGAACATGTAAGCATCTTTGTAAGCAGATTCATCTGCCGGTTCAGTCCGGAAGCAATGTAGTGCTTAAGAGAATGAATCGTCATTACGACAGAGAAAAGTATTTCGAAATAGTTGATAAGCTTAGAGCGGCTTGCCCTGATATTGCAATTTCTACAGATATCATCGTAGGCTTCCCTGGTGAAACTGAAGAAGATTTTGAAGGTACTTTAGATCTTGTTTCAAGAGTAAAGTATGACTCTGCGTACACATTCATCTACAGCATTAGAAAGGGTACCCCTGCTGAAAAGTATGAAGACCAGGTGCCAGAAGAAGTAAAGCACGAAAGATTTAACCGCCTTGTTGATCTGATTCACCAGATTCAGGAAGAAAAGGCTGTAAAAGATCAGGATGCAGTTCTTAAGGTATTAGTAGAAGGTCCAAGTAAGACCGACGAAACTATGCTTACAGGCCGCACAGAGTCTAATAAGACAGTTGATTTTAAGGGACCGAAAGAATTAATCGGAACCATAGCAGATATTAAAATAGTTAAAGCACAGACATTTAGTTTATACGGAGAATACAATGGGTAAAGGAATGAAGGCTGGAAAAAAGCCAAAGATGGGTCAGGCACAGCAGATGCAGCAGCTTCAGGCTATGCAGGCAAAGCTCGCAAGCGCACAGGCTGAAATCGAACAGATGGAAACTGAAGCAGGTGCAGGCGGCGGAGCTGTTACAGTAAAGGTAAACGGAAAGCACGAAATGGTTTCCGTAGTTATTAAGCCAGAAGTTCTTGACGATGTTGAAATGCTTCAGGACTTAATCGTTGCTGCTACAAACGAAGCAATGCGTCAGATTGATGAAAAGTCTGAAGCAAAGATGAGCAGCATTACAGGCGGTTTAGGACTCGGATTCTAATGCGCTATTACGCAAAGCCTTTAAACAGATTAATTTCGGAGCTTTCTAAGCTTCCGGGCATAGGAGGAAAGACAGCACAGCGCTTGGCTCTTCACATTTTGTCGTTGTCTGAATCAGAAGCAACAGAGCTTGCAAATGCAATTACCGATGCAAAGAAGAATATGCATTACTGCAGCGTTTGTGGCAATTTAACTGATAAGGAAACTTGCGACATCTGTACAGATACAGGCCGTGACAAATCTGTTATTTGTGTTGTAGAAAGTCCTAGAGACGTTCTTGCAATGGAACGTGTAAGAGAATTCAACGGACTTTATCATGTTTTGAACGGAGCTATTTCTCCAATGGATGGAATAGGCCCAGAAGACATAAATTTACGTTCGCTTATCGTTCGTCTTCAGACAGAAGATGTTAAAGAAATTATTCTTGCAACAAATCCAAACATTGAAGGTGAAGCAACTGCAATGTACATTGCAAAACTTGTTAAGCCTGCTGGAATAAAGGTTTCAAGAATTGCGCATGGTCTTCCTGTTGGAGGAGATCTTGAATATGCGGACGAAGTAACATTGCAAAAAGCAATGGAGGGTAGAAGAGAATTATGAGACAAGGTTGGCTTCCGGTTCCAAATCCGGTGGCGTTCAGCATAGGCAACTTTGATATCATGTGGTACGGCATTATGTTATCACTTGGTATCATTACAGCATTTGCAATGTTGTTCTTGCGTTGCCGTAAAGAAAAAATAAATTCCGATAGAGTATACGATTTAATTATTTGGGGCATTCCTTTTGGAATTATAGGGGCTCGTTTATACTATGTAATCTTCGAATGGGGTTACTACAAGGATAACTTAGCACAAATATTTAATTTACGAGGCGGCGGATTAGCTGTTCACGGTGCAATTATCGGAGGCTTTGGCATAGCAATTATAATGCTGCATCACTGGAAAGAAGATATTGCAAAGTGGATTGATATGAGCTTTGCTTGCGTTCCAATTGCTCAGGCTATTGGTCGTTGGGGCAACTACTTCAATTCAGAAGCTCATGGTGTTGCAACAGATCTTCCTTGGGCGATTTATGCAGATGGTGAATGGGTACACCCAACATTCCTCTATGAATCACTTTGGTGCTTGCTCTTATTCATCTTCCTTACTTGGTTTGTTTACACAGGTAAGCAGAAGTTCCCTTGGCAGGTTACATGCCTTTACTGCATGTTATATTCAGTAGAGCGTTTCTTGGTAGAAAGTTTAAGAACAGATAGCCTTATGATTGGGCCATTTAGACAGGCTCAGATGTTGTCGTTTTGTACAATTATCATTGCGGCGGTTGCATACATCATTCTTTACAAGAAATCAAAGAAGCCTATTCCAGCGGCAGAAGAAACTTCTACTGTAGAAGAAGTTGAAACAGAAGAATAATTGAATTCAAAAAGACATTTTATAGTTCCTTGGGGGCACGCTCTCGCTAAGCTGGGGGCCCACAGCGGTTCTGGGGTTCTTGCATCGCCTATGGCTCGCAACAACCAAGAACCGGTTCCCCAGATTGCCCCTTACGGAACATATAAAATGTCTTTTTTTATTCGCAAATTTTTGGCTGCGGATTCAAGCTTCGCCTTTGGCTCGCTTTCATCTCGAAGCAAAA
>JAKSSI010000139.1 GCA_024403175.1 Clostridia bacterium | reverse complement strand
TTAAAGGCATAATTCCGCCCTTATAAAGCTCTACATAAGTGTCCATGGAAAGAAATACCGTAAGCACATCTGAAAAGCCAAATCTGCCCCAAATGCTGCCACCTACTGTAGCCATATTTCTAAACTGTACACCAACAATATCTTTAACGGCATCTCTTACTCCATTGTTTGAGTATTCGTTTAAAGCCTTGTTAAGTTCTAACGCTCTTAAGCTAACCATAGCGCCAATAGAAAACTGTTCTTTAGTCTCTTCAATCTTATCAAGACCTAAATTGCATAAATCAATTGCAGTGCCCATAGCAAGCTTACTTGTTCTAAGCCAAAGCATGCCGCCTATTATGTGATTGGATTTAGTCTGATTAAGCTGGTAAGCTTCTTCAAGACTCTGAACCTTTACATAGTTCCTAATCTCTCTCATAGGTAATTTCCTCCATACAATTATTATATAATAAGCCTTTGCTTTTATGTAAAAATAATGGTAATATTTCGATATAGTTTTAAAACTACAACGAATTTAAAAAAGGACACAAAAAAATGAAAAAACTAATCGCACTATTACTCGTTATAGCCATTGGAATTTCAAGCGTTGCTTGTGCTACAACTGAAAAAAAGGAAGTAAATCCTACTCCAGCACCAGCACCATTTCCTGTTACATTAAAGGATCAGACAGGCAGAGAAGTAACAATCGAAACTAAACCAGAGAAAATTGTAAGTGGCTACTACATTTCTTCCAGTATTCTTATCTCTCTTGGTCTTGAAGATAAAATTGTTGGTATTGAAGCAAAGGCTAATAAGCGACCTATTTATAAATTAGCGGCTCCTCAGCTTATAGATCTTCCAAATGTAGGCTCTGCAAAGGAATTTAATTTAGAGGGTTGCGCTGCTCTTAAGCCTGATCTTGTAATTCTTCCTAAGAAGCTTAAGAGTGCTGCAGAAAGCTTAGAACAGCTTGGCCTTAAGGTTTTACTTATAAACCCAGAAAGTGAAAATGAATTGGTTGAAGCTATGGAATTAATAGCAAAAGCAACTGATGCTACTGAAGAATTTATTGAAGTTGGCAATGCAATGGAAAAAGCTAAAGAAGATTTAGCAAAGCGTTTAAGTGGCAAAGAATCCCCTACTGTTTACATGGCAGGAAACTCTGCAGTTCTTGAAACAGCTGGTAAAAAGATGTATCAGTCTGATATGATTAAAAAAGCAGGCGGAACAAATGTAGCCGATGAAATCGAAGATACTTCTTGGGCAAATGTAAGCTACGAACAGCTTCTTAAGTGGAATCCAGAATACATCATTATCGCAGCTGAAGCTGGATACAAAGTTGAAGATGTATTAAACGATAAGAATCTTGCAGAACTTGCTGCAGTAAAGAACGGCAATGTTTACGCAATGCCTTCTGATATTGAAGCTTGGGATAGCCCTGTTCCTGGTGCTTTCCTTGGAAGCGTTTTCCTTGCAAGCAAGCTTCACAGCGCAGAAATCAGCCAGTCATATTTTGAAAATGCTGTAAAGGATTTCTACGGCACATACTATGGATTTACAAAGTAAAAAAACAACTAAATACGTAGTAATTGGATTTATTTTATTAATTGTTTTGGGGGTAGCAAGCTTATGTATAGGCAGATACCCCCTGTCTTTGTTTGCTCTATTTAATGGCGACGAATATCAAATTAAGATCTTTTTAAACCTTAGATTAAGCCGTGTTATCGTAGGATTACTTGGCGGTTTTGCCCTTGGTATTGCAGGTTTTGTATTCCAAACAATCTTTCACAACCCTCTAGCAGCTCCAGATATTATCGGTGTTTCATCAGGTGCTAGTGCTGGTGCAGCTGCCGGAATACTTTTCCTTGGAAGCAGTTTTGCAATTACCCTTTGTGCTTTTGGTGGGTCGCTATTGGCAATTCTATTAGCTATAGTTTTGTCCATGGTAGATAAGACAAATAACAAAAATTCTATTGTTCTTTCAGGAATTGTTGTGCACGCTTTAGCACAGACAGTTCTTATGTTTTTAAAAATTGCCGCCGACCCAGAACGTCAGCTTGCTTCCATCGAATACTGGATTATGGGTAGCTTAAACGGCGTAAATTTGGGCCTTGCGCGCATCAATCTTGTAATTGCGATAATTTGTATAATTGCCGCATTTCTTCTTCACAGACAGATTATTTTGCTCTCTGCAGACGAAAGCGAAGCCAAGATGCTTGGTGTAAATGTAAACAAAATAAGATTAACCTGCCTTGTGATTACTACCCTTATGGTTTCTTCCGTAATCAGCATGACAGGTTTAATTAGTTTTATAGGTTTAATTGCACCTCATTGTGCAAGACTTTTGAGCAAAAGAAATGATTCTAAAACAATGCTTTTAGGCGGAATAATAGGCGCTTTATTACTTTGCTTTGCAGATATTCTTGCCAGAAGCCTAACTACTGCTGAACTTCCTGTAAGTATCTTTACAAGCCTTATCGGCGCTCCATTCCTTGCATTTTTAGTTTTAAGAAGACAAAAATAATCCGCTTAATTATTCTGCAGCTTCAGGGCGTTCAGCATAAAACGCGTGTGTTCGAATATATTCTAAGACCTTTTCAAGCCCATCTTTGTTTGGATGGAAACCATCGTTCTTGGAAAGTTCAAGGATAACATTTCCGTCTTCGCCAAGTAGTGCAGCCGCAGCATCAAGATAATATGCCCCAGTCTGATTGCAGACATTCATTATCCAACTGTTACCTCTTGTAATAACCTCATTATTTATGATATCCCAGCGCTTGTATTTTGGTGAAATAGGATAAATAGACATGCATACCACGGTACTGTCTGGACTTGCATCCATAAGGTCTTCAACAAGGTTTTTATATATTGAAGTGAATGAATCTTCAGATCTTTTAGCTATTCCATTAATGCCAAGAGCAAGGACCATAATCTCTGGTTGATGCTCTTTTGCCATAGTAACAACAAGCTTTTCTGTGTTGTCATATGGGTCAAGAAGCTTAAAGCCCTTGTAGTATGGAAAAGTCTGAGTTCCTGTTGGGCCAGTCCAAATCTGTGTGGTTTCTTTTCCTCCAGAAAGAAGTTCATATGGTTTCATCCAGTATGTAGGCGAATCACAGATGAACACCATCTTATCAATATATTCCTGCCCCATATCTTCTGAAAGACAGAGTAATGCAGGAGAATCGTAATCAACAGGAGTAAGTTTTGGGTTGTTCTCGTAAATATATGCTTTTGATGTATCAGGAATTCTTGGATCAGGGATAGGTTCAGGTTCTGGCACTACCTCTGTTTCGGTTTCATTAATGTTTGATTCTATTTCTTCATTAAGAATGCCCTTTTCACTATTGCATCCTACTAATGAAAATATAATTACTAAAGTTAAAAAAATGTATAATAGTTTTTTCATAATAGATAAATTCTATCACATTTGTGTTTGTTAGCAATACGAAGCTTTTAGACTGTAGACCTTCTTTAATTACAGAAGTATAATTAAAAGATAGAAGTTCTAAAAGATACTGAAACGGAGATTTTAAATGGCTCTTCTTAAAGTAGAAAACTTAAGCTGTTCATACGGAAATAAAACAATTTTAAAGGATTGTTCTTTCGATGTAGAAGCTGGACAAATTGTTGGAATTCTTGGGGCAAACGGCTGCGGAAAAACAACTCTTCTAAAATGCATTTGCCAAACAATTCCTTATAGCGGAAACATCATTTTAGAGGACGCTTCTGAGGCTAAAAATACTGCCTCTCTTAGCGCAAAAGAACTGGCTAAGCATATGAGTTATATACCTCAAAATTTGTGTCCAGTCACTAAAATTACATCACCTCAAACAGTGAAACGGTAGAGAACAAAAATTTTGAAGGCTTAACGAAAAGCCAAAGAATGAGAACAAGAAGAA
>JAKSSI010000138.1 GCA_024403175.1 Clostridia bacterium | reverse complement strand
TGACTAAATTTACTATGCCTAGAGAAGAGGCAATTAAATTTATGCAGGAAAAACAGGAACCATACAAAGTGGAACTGATTCAGGATTTACCTGAAGATGCAGAAATTTCTTTCTATGATCAGGGTGAATTTGTAGACTTATGTGCCGGACCACACCTTATGAATACAAAGGGCATCAAGGCATTTAAATTAATTTCATCTTCTATGGCTTATTGGAGAGGCGATTCAAACAAGGCTCAGCTTCAGCGTATCTATGGTACTGCATTTAATAAAAAAGAAGAGCTGGCTGCATATTTGGAGCATCTTGAAGATATCAAGAAACGTGACCATAACAAATTAGGTCGTGAAATGAAGCTCTTTACTACAGTAGATGTCATCGGACAGGGACTTCCTTTATTTACACCAAAGGGAACCAAGATGATTATGAAGCTCCAGAGATGGATTGAAGATTTAGAAGATAAGGAATGGGGTTATGTACGTACCAGAACACCGCTTATGGCTAAATCAGATCTTTACAAGATTTCAGGACACTGGGATCACTATATGGACGGAATGTTTATCCTTAACAAAGATGAAGAAGACAAGGAAACAATGCCGCTTCGTCCTATGACATGTCCATTCCAGTATTTTGAATATATGAATGAACAGCATTCATATCGTGATTTGCCATATCGTATGGCAGAAACTTCTACTCTGTTCAGAAATGAAGATTCCGGAGAAATGCATGGTCTGACTCGTGTGCGTCAGTTTACTATTACAGAAGCACATATCATCATGAGACCTGACCAGGCAGAAGAAGAACTTACCAGATGTGTAGAATTATGTGACTATGTCATGAAGACTCTGGGTATTGACGGAGATGTAACTTATCGTCTTTCTAAGTGGGATCCAAGCAATACAGAAAAATATCTGGGCGACGAAGAATACTGGAACAATACACAGCAGTATTTAAGAGACGTTATGGACAAGAACAATATCACATATACAGAAGCCGACGGAGAAGCTGCTTTCTACGGACCAAAGATTGATATCCAGGCAAAGAATGTATATGGTAAAGAAGATACCATGGTTACAATCCAGCTTGACTGCGCTGCTGCAGAAAAGTTTGGTATGTACTATATTGATGAAAAGGGTGAAAAGGTTCGTCCTTGGATTATCCACAGAACATCTATGGGATGTTATGAAAGAACTCTGGCATGGCTTATCGAGCATTATGCAGGTAAGTTCCCTACATGGCTTTGTCCGGAACAGGTTCGTGTACTTCCTATCTCTGAAAAGTATGCTGATTATGCAGAAAAGGTTAGAAAAGAACTGGCAAAGAACGATGTGGATGTAACAGTTGATAATCGTTCAGAAAAGATTGGTTACAAGATTCGTGAGGCTCGTATGGATAAGGTTCCTTATATGCTGGTTGTTGGTCAGCAGGAAGAGGAAGACGGACTCGTATCTGTCAGAAGCCGTTATGAAGGTAATGAAGGACAGAAGAGCCTTGATGATTTCATCGATGCACTTTGCAAGGAAATCCGTACAAAGGAAATTCGTGTAGAACTTCCGGAAGATGAGAAGAAGAGATAATTATAAAATTTTCTAAGGATTTTCAGTTCGGAACCGATATAAATATTGGCAAAAATATAAGAGCTACCGAATGGGTAGCTCTTGCCTGTATAAAAGAAGGAAAGAGGAAAGAAAAAAATGAAGAAGTATGTAGCAGAATTTATTGGAACTATGGCACTGGTAACTCTGGGCTGCGGGACTGCAATGTTGGTTGGATGTGATGCAGCTGCAGGAAGCGGATATTTATTAACCGCACTTGCGTTTGGATTAACTATTGTCGGAATGGCGTATTGCGTTGGAAATATTTCAGGATGTCATATTAATCCGGCAGTTAGTTTGGGAGTGCTTATGTCAGGCGGAATGGATGCAAAAGATTTTATCGGCTATGTAGTAGCTCAGTGTTTAGGAGCTTTAGCAGGAAGCGGAATCCTCGCAGCTATTTTCTCAATGGGCCAGGTAAATGATATGACAGGCGGATTTGGAAGCAACGGTCTTGGCGGAGTGAACGGAAGCTCAGTAGCCGGTTTATTTGTTGAAATCGTTCTTACATTCTTCTTTGTATTAGTTATTTTAGGTGTAACATCTAAAAAAGCAGGACACGGAAGCTTTGGCGGTGTTGTAATCGGCTTTACATTAGTTTTAATTCATATCCTGGGTATTGGATTAACAGGAACCAGTGTTAACCCTGCACGTAGCTTTGGCCCTGCAGTAGTTGCAGCAATCGCAGGAAACACAGCACCTATCGCTTGCCTTTGGGTATTTATCGTTGGACCATTAGTAGGTGCAGCAATTGCAGCAGTTGTATATAAGTATCTTGAAAGCGAAAAATAAAAACGAATAGATAACAAAGTTTTATCACATACTATCTCTATCACAGCGTAAAGGCAGAATGGAAGTAAAAAGCCTTTAGCGGAAGGGAGATATTAGTATGGCAGAATTAAAATGTGATGCAAAGAACTGTGTGTATAACCGGGACAGAAGCTGCAGCAAGGGTGATATCATGGTAGGAGGTAAAAGTGCTCATACCAGCAGAGAAACCTGTTGTGATTCGTTTCGAAATGATACAGGAGATCATTTTAAAAGCAGTCTGGAACATCCCAGCCAGGTGGTCAGTATTGACTGCGAGGCGGAAAAGTGTGAATACAACAGCGGATATCGTTGCCACGCAAAACATGTAGAAATTACAGGCTGCACAGCTTGTGACTGTAAGGAAACGATATGTTCAACATTTAAAAAACAAGTATAAAAAATGTCTTGACATAGGATGTGGAGTGTGTTATTCTACTTAAGCATGCGAGATGTATGCTTAGCAAAGTAGAGTATCCACTCTCACCCTGAGGCAATCGGGCTGTCAGGCGTTCATAAAATTATTCGAATTATTTTCGTGTATTTTTGCGTGAGTGGATATTGGGTATCCACTTTTTTTAATGTTTAATTTGGAGGTGTTTCATTATTAGCGACTTAATGATTAACGAACAGATCAGAGACAAAGAAATTCGTCTGATTGGGGAAGACGGCGAACAGCTCGGTATTATGTCAGCAAGAGATGCACAGAAGCTTGCAGACGAGGCAGGACTTGACCTTGTAAAGATTGCACCAACTGCAAAGCCACCTGTATGTAAGATTGTAGACTACGGTAAATATCGTTACGAGCAGGCCAGAAAAGAAAAAGAAAATAAGAAAAAGCAGAAAACAATCGAGATCAAAGAAATTCGTTTGTCGCCAAATATTGACACTAATGATTTGAATACAAAGATTAATGCAGCCAAGAAATTTATCACAAAGGGTGATAAGGTAAAGGTTACACTTCGTTTCCGTGGTCGTGAAATGGCACATATGAATGCCAGCAAACATATCCTGGACGATTTTGCACAGGCACTTGAAGAAGTAGCTAATGTAGAAAAGCCGGCTAAGGTTGAAGGCAGAAGCATGACTATGGTATTAGGCGAAAAGAAATAACATATTTTAGCTTTTAACTTAAATTTATATTTGAGTTGAAATAGATTTGGACAAAGTGATAGGAGGAAATAACAATGCCAAAGGTTAAAACAAACAGATCAGCAGCAAAGCGTTTCAAAGTAACAGGAACAGGTAAATTAAAGAGAAATAAAGCTTATAAGCGTCATATCTTAACAAAGAAATCTGCAAAGACTAAGAGAAATCTTAGAAAACCTGCAATGACAGATGCAACAAATGTTAAGAACATGAAGAAGATTACACCATATTTATAAGTCGTAAGGAGGAAGTAATAAGATGGCAAGAATTAAAGGCGGAGTAAACGCAAAGAAAAAACACAATAGAGTTTTAAAACTTGCAAAAGGATACAGAGGAGCAAGAT
>JAKSSI010000137.1 GCA_024403175.1 Clostridia bacterium | reverse complement strand
AACTACCATGGCTAAAACAAAAGGCATAGCCATATAAATTACATATTTAAAGAAAACATAGAATATGGCCACCTCGACCATAACATATGCAAAATTTATTAAGAAGTTTTTTCTTCTGTTGATAAGCTTTTCCATATGAATGTCTCCAAATCACCATTCATTACTGCCTGAACATTACCTACTTCTGCACCGGTTCTATGGTCTTTAACCATAGTGTACGGTTGGAATACATAAGATCTAATTTGGCTTCCCCACGCAATTTGTGCAAAGTTACCCTTTAAATCAGAAATTTTATCTTTATGCTCTTGCTTTGCAAGTGCAAATAATTTCGCATACAAAACTTTCATTGCGAAAGCCTTGTTTTGAATCTGAGATCTTTCGTTCTGACAACTTACTACAATACCTGTAGGAAGATGTGTAATTCTTACAGCGGAGTCTGTCTTATTAACATGCTGACCGCCTGCACCGGAAGATCTATAAGTATCAATTCTTAAATCTTCAGGATTGATTTCAACTTCAATATTTCCGTCAATTTCTGGAGTTACATCTACAGATGCAAAAGAAGTTTGTCTCTTCCCCTGGGCGTTAAACGGAGAAATTCTAACAAGTCTATGAACTCCTCTTTCATTCTTTAAGAATCCGTAAGCGTTATCGCCTTCAATGATTACATCGGCTGAATCAATGCCAGCTTCAGCGCCATCCTGAAGGTCTAAGATTGTTGCCTTATATCCGTTTTGCTCTGCCCATCTAAGGTACATTCTAAGAAGCATCTGCGCCCAGTCTTTTGCTTCTGTACCACCTGCACCAGGGTGAATTGAAATGATCGCATTATTGGAATCATATTCACCAGTGAGGAAAGTTCTTAAACGAATTATCTCAAGATCTTTTTCAAGCTTTTGATAGCGCTCAATAGCTTCGTTTCCGAATTCTTCGTCGCCTTCTTCATCTGCCATCTGGCAAAGAAGTTTTATCTCTTCGATTTCATCCTGACAATCTGTCCATTCCTTAAGCTGCTTTTCTAAAGATGCCTTTTGCCTTGTTGTCTTTTGAGCACGCTCTAAATCGTCCCAAAAGCCTTCAAGAGAAACTTCTATCTCTAAATCCTTAAGCTTTTCTATGGTCTCATCGATGTCAAAGAGAGTCTCTGAGTTTCCCCAGAGTCTCCGAAAGGGCTGGAAGACCAAGCTTTACTTCATCAACAAGCATTACTCGTTCCTCCCGCAGCAATTCTTATATTTCTTACCGCTGCCGCATGGGCATGGATCGTTTCTGCCAGGCTTCTTTTCTACTCTTACAGGCATTGGCTTGGAGCCGTCTGTTGGATGAAGATTTGCTCTATTCTGTTCTGCAACAGACTGCTGCTTGCCTTCATCGAATGCAGACTTTGATTCAAGCTTATTAGCAGTATTGATTTCAATAACCTGCTTTCTGTCTGAGTTTGTGGATACTGTAATGGAAAGAACAAATCTAACCATGTCTTCTTTGATGGAATTGAGCATTTCCTCAAACATATCAAATCCTTCGTTTGCGTATGCCTGAGCAGGATCTTTTTGTCCAACAGATCTAAGACCAATACCAGTCTTAAGCTGATCCATAGCATCGATATGATCCATCCACTTTGTATCAACAATCTTAAGAAGAATCATGCGCTCAACTTCTCTCATACGTTCAGCGCCGATTTCAGCTTCCTTTGCTTCGTATTCTGCAAGAATTGCTTCATAGTCGGCATCATCCATAGCCACTTCTTTCATCATATTCTGAATGTGGTTCTTAAGATCTTCGCCGTGAAGAACTCTATTTCTTTCGTTGTAAATAATTGTACGCTGACGGTTCATAACGTCGTCGTACTGAAGAACGTACTTACGAATACCGTAGTTTCTACCTTCAACCTGCTTCTGAGCATTTTCTATGGTCTTAGTAAGAATTCCGCCTTCAATAGGTTCTTCAGAAAGACCCAGCTTATCCATAAAGTACTGGATTTTGTCTCCGCCGAACAATCTCATAAGATCATCGTCGAGAGCTACATAGAACTGAGAAGAACCTGGGTCGCCCTGACGTCCGGCACGACCACGGAGCTGATTGTCGATACGTCTAGATTCGTGTCTTTCGGTACCGATAATGTGAAGGCCTCCAACTTCCTTTACGCCTTCACCAAGCTTAATGTCTGTACCTCTTCCGGCCATATTTGTAGCAATAGTTACGGCATTCATTTCGCCGGCCTTTGCAACAATTTCAGCTTCTCTCATATGCTGCTTAGCATTGAGTACGTTGTGCTGTACGCCACGTTTTTTGAGCATTTCTGAGAGCATTTCAGACTTTTCTACAGAAACTGTACCAACAAGTACAGGCTGACCCGTAGCATGGCGTTCTACAATTTCTTCAACAATAGCTTTAAACTTAGCTTTCTGATTTGCATAAACAATATCTTGTCTATCATCTCTTGCAACAGGAAGGTTTGTTGGAATAACAACTACCTGCATGTTGTAAATTTCGTTGAATTCAGCTTCTTCAGTCTTAGCTGTACCAGTCATACCGGAAAGCTTTTCATACATTCTGAAGTAGTTCTGAAGCGTAATTGTAGCAAGAGTCTTAGATTCTTCTCTAACCTTCATGTGCTCTTTTGCTTCGATAGCCTGGTGAAGACCATCGGAGAATCTACGACCAAACATTAAACGGCCAGTAAATTCATCTACAATTACGATTTCACCTTCGTGTTCGATATAGTCTATATCGCGGTGCATAATGTTATGCGCTTTTAATGCGATAAGCACGTGGTGGTTGATATCCATATTTTCAGGATCTGAGAAGTTTTCAATATTGAAATATCTTTCAGCCTTTTCTACACCATCTTCAGTAAGGCTGACCTGCTTTTCCTTTTCTTCAACAACAAAATCCCCAGTTGTTGTAACAGTACCGCCAAAACGAGGGTCGCCATCTTCAATACGTTCACCGCGAGTAAGTGTTCTTACGAATCTGTCAGCCTTTTCATAAAGGTCTGTAGACTGTTCGCCCTTACCAGAAATGATAAGTGGAGTTCTTGCTTCATCGATTAGGATGGAGTCGACTTCGTCTACGATGGCATAGTGAAGAGGCCTTTGTACTTGAGATTCCTGGTAAATAACCATGTTGTCGCTGAAGGAGTCAAAACCAAATTCGTTATTTGTACCGTAAGTAATATCGCAAAGGTACTGGTTTCTTCTTTCAGCACCGTCAACTTCGTGAATAATGCAGCCTACTGTGAGTCCTAAGAATGTGTATATCTGACCCATCCATTCAGCGTCTCTTTTTGCAAGGTAGTCGTTTACTGTAACAACGTGAACGCCCTTACCTGCAAGTGCATTTAAGTAAACAGGAAGTGTAGCTACAAGAGTCTTACCTTCACCAGTCTTCATTTCGGAAATATTACCTTCGTGAAGAACAATACCGCCTATAAGCTGAACGTGGAAAGGCTTAAGTCCTATAGTTCTAAAAGCTGCTTCTCTGCATACGGCAAAAGCTTCCGGCAAGATATCATCCAAAGTTTCCCCTTTACTAAGGCGTTCCTTAAACTCCGGTGTTTTTGCTTTTAATTCATCGTCAGAAAGACCCTGCATTTTTTCGTCCAGAGCCTCAATCTTTGCAACTATTTTTTCAATTCTTTTAACTTCTTTATCGTTCCAGCTGCCTAGAACTTTTTCAAGTAATCCCATATATCCTCCAATTTATGTACATAAGATAACAACATATTATAACATAATATAGTTAATTATGAGCATAAAAAAACGGGCGCCGCTTGGCGCCCGATACTAATTACATGTAAGCCTTAGCAAGCTTCTTTAAAGCAGCTGCCTTGTTTGTCTTTTCCCAAGTAAAATCCTTGTCTTCTCTACCGAAGTGGCCATAAGCTGCAGTCTTTCTGTAGATTGGTCTTCTTAAG
>JAKSSI010000136.1 GCA_024403175.1 Clostridia bacterium | reverse complement strand
AAACCCCACGGAGTTTCCACCACTTTAGGTAAACCCCACGAAAGTTTGATTATCCAAAAAATAATGGCGACCCAATTGGGTCGCCGTTTTTTTATCTATCGCAGAAGAATCCGCAACAATCAAATTTGTAATGAGCAACTGGTCTGCCAAACATTTCAATTGGCTCGCTCGTTGCTTTGCCTGCTACGATGGATTCGGCAGCAGCTTTGATTGCGGCAGGTGCGGTGTTTTTCAGAATCGTTGTTCCATGGCAAGGATAAATCTCATCGAAGTTATTCTTCATAGAATCTAGCTTTGAAAGACTTTCGATAAAGTTATGAATGTTACGTCTTTCTCCAAACATATAGATGTCGGAATCTGAAACAGTGTCGCCAGAAAAGAGAACTCTTGCATCTTTATCAAGTATGCAAATGCTTCCTGGTGTATGGCCTGGTGTAGCAATAATTTTAATGATTCTTTCGCCAAGATTTATTTCTTCTTCATCTTCCACTGGAATGATTTCGCACTTTCCACCATGCTCTCTATAATTATCCTCTTCGGCCGGATGCATATAAACTTTTTCAAATGATCCATTTCCTGAAATATGGTCAGGGTCGGCGTGAGTGTTCATTAGAATAATTGGAAGCGCTGTGAGTTTTGATGCAATACTTAATGCATCTGGTGTATTTGCTCCAGTATCCAAAAGAAGTGCCTTTTCTTTTCCTTCCAGTAAGAAAAATCTAACAAAGCCGTCTTCAATTCTCCATGTATGAGCATTAATCTGTACTACTTCTGCCATATCTATTCCTCCTTAGTTGAAAAAGAACGGCCCCAAATGGTCGTCCTTTTAGATTGTTTATATTGGAGCGGGCGAAGGGAATCGAACCCTCAACCTAGCCTTGGGAAGGCCATGTTTTACCACTAAACTACGCCCGCGTGCAAGTTATATTATATCATAGCTTTTGCTAAGCGCATCAATTTTGATAGTGACTTTTGTGCCTTCTAATTCTCGTTCAACAACTACAGTATTCTTATTTTCCGCAAAGATATTAAGATTTCCTAAAGCTAATGCAGGACAATCTTTATATTTCTTTCCGAGTTCAGTATAAAACTTAATTAGTTCTGAATCTTCGTTTCCCCAAGGATAGCTTCGTCTATTATCTGGATCCGCGGCTCCTATAAGGCCGGCTTCGTCACCATAGTAAATAACGGGAGCCCCAGGCAGAACATAACTTAAAACTGCCGCAATCTTGAGTTTTTCTTTATCTCCTTTAAAAACGCTGAGTGCTCTTTCTCTATCGTGGCTTCCTATAAGGTTAAAGTTGCCCCAGAAGGCTTCTTTTGGGTAATTTTCAAGGCGAGAATTAATTCTTTGAGCAAATTCCCATGCATCTATATTTAAGTTCGCAAAATCGAGAATATCGGCTCTTAGAGGGTAGTTCATCGCACCATCAAGCTGTCTTCCTAATACAAACTTTCTTCTGCTGCCATAGCTTATCTTATTGCTTGCATCTTCCCAAACTTCGCCTATCAAAACAGCATCTTCTTTTTCAGCCTTAACAGCCTTTCTTACAGCTTCAATAAAGGCATCCGGAAGTTCATCTGCTACATCAAGTCTAAAACCGCTTGCCCCGAGTCTAAGCCAATGACGAATCACACCATCTTCGCCGCAAATAAATTCCATAAACTCAGGGTTTGTTTCATTTACTTCCGGCAAATCTTTTACACCCCACCAGTATTCACCTGTATACCAGTTTGGATGCTCTTCATAATACTTGCTACTGATTCCAGTATGAGAGAAAACTCCATCTAAAATGATTTTTATTCCCAACGCTTCAGCGGCATTGCAAAGAGAAACAAAATCGTTTTCATTGCCAAGAAGCGGGTCTATCATCATATAGTCTGCAGTATCGTATCTATGATTCGAACGAGCCTTAAAAATCGGATTTAAGTAAATACATGTAGCACCTAAAGATGAAATGTAAGGAAGCTTTTCTTCAATTCCTTTAAGATTTCCTGCCCAGAAGTTCCATTCTTTAATGGATCCATCTTCGTTCTTAATGTAGTAGGGAAGAGTGTTCCATTCCTCTATCTTGCGACCCTCTAAAACTTCTTTGTCAATGCACGCATTCTCACTTCTTGCAAATCTATCAGGGAATATTTGATAAACAATAGCTTTTTTATACCATTCAGGAACTTCAAAAGAATCGTAAACAGAAATCTGATAAGACTGTGGTTCTTCGCAAATGTAAACTTCACCTTCGCCTCCAAAGCGGCTACGGTTATTGCCATAGCAAACTGTGTTGTCTTCAAAATTAACGACGAAGAAATACCAAAGAACTGTAGGTTCGTTAGGCATAGTAATTTCTGCACTGAAAATGCCATTGCCTAAATTAACCATAGGAACCATGGTTTCTTTATCTTCATCTGTCCACACTCTTATGAGCACACTAACAGCACCTTCAGCTTTAATCTGAAGGTGCACGTTACTTCCTGTTTTAGCAGCGCCAAAAGGGGAACGATATTCAATTAATCTTGAATTGTGATAAATCATTCAACCAAACTTGCGTATAGTTTTCTATATTCCTTTGCTGCTTGCTTCCAGCTGTAGTCTTTTTCCATAGCCTGCTTTACAAGGCTATCCCAAGTTTCTTTATCATTCAGGTAAAGATCTGCAGCTTCTTCAATCTTTGTTTTAAGTTCGTGAGCATTATAGTTTGAGAAGCTAAAGCCGGTGCCTTCTTTTGTGAACTTATTAAAAGGCATAACAGTATCTTTTAATCCACCAGTTTCTCTAACGATAGGAAGAGAGCCATATCTCATTGCCATAAGCTGAGAAAGACCGCATGGTTCAAACTTCGATGGCATGAGGAAGATATCAGATGCAGCATAAATCTTATGAGATAATGCTTCATTGAATTCTAACTTTGCACAAATGCTCTTTGGATATTTCTTTGCATAGTAAGCAAATGCTTCTTCAAACTTGTCGTCGCCCTTACCCAGAACTACGAGTTGCATATCTCCGCTTTCAAACATTGGAAGGTTGAATGCTATAAGATCCATACCTTTTTGTTCGGTAAGTCTAGAGATAATTGCAAAGAGCGGTTTGCCTGGATTTACTTCAAGCCCGAGTTCTTCCTGAAGTGCTGCCTTGCACTTTGCTTTGCCTCTTACATCTGCTGCATTAAATGCTGCCGGAAGGGCCTTATCAGTTTCAGGGTCGAGCACTTTTGTATCTATGCCGTTGAGTATTCCTTGGAGTCTATCTCTTCTTTCATTAAAGAGCCAATCGAGGCCTTCACCAAAATACTTTGTGCAGATTTCTTCTGCATAGCTTGGGCTTACAGTTGTAATCTTTTCAACGTATCTTAATGCACCTTGCATATAGTTTGCAGAATCTCCAATTCTAAGCTGATGTTCAGCTGGTGTTCCTGCAAGACCGCAAATGTCGCCGATAACAAAATCAGAAAACTGACCCTGGAATTTTAAGTTGTGAATTGTAAATACGGTTTTGATGTTTTCAAAGCCTGGAAGATTTCTGTACTGTTCGTGCAAAAATACTGGAACAAGTGCAGTGTGCCAATCGTTACAGTGAATAACATCTGGCATAAAGTCTTCAAGGTGAATAATGCTTTCAAGAATAGCCTTAGAGAAAAAGGCTACACGTTCGCCATCATCAAATTCGCCGTAGAGTTTGCTTCTATTAAAGTAGTATTCGTTGTCAAGGAAGTAGTAGGTAATACCACCCATCTTGAGTACTTCAATTCCGCAGTAAAGATTTCTCCAAGAAAGAGGAACATTAAAACTGCACAAGTGCTCCATCTTCTTTTTGTACTTGTCTGGAATAGAAGATACCTTTGGAAGTATTACTCTTATGTCATACTTTGATCTCTGAACGTAGGAAGGCAAACTTCCTGCTCGGTCGCCGCGTCATCCTGTCTTTGAGAAAGGTACTG
>JAKSSI010000135.1 GCA_024403175.1 Clostridia bacterium | reverse complement strand
TTTCACGAATAGTTACACAGTTATCATTTTCTGAATCAAAGTCGTATGTGATACAGAATGGTGTTCCGATTTCATCCTGTCTTCTGTAACGTTTACCGATAGTACCTCTGTCATCAAATTCACAGTTATAGTACTTAGCAAGTTTCGCATATAATTCTTCTGCTGGCTTGTTGAGTTTCTTTGAAAGTGGAAGTACACCGATCTTAACAGGTGCCAGTGCTGGATGGAAACGCATAACTGTTCTTACATCGCCGCCTTCAAGTTCTTCTTCATCATATGCACTGCAAAGGAATGCAAGAACTACACGGTCTGCACCAAGTGATGGTTCGATAACGTAAGGTACGTATTTTGCCTTCTTTTCTTCATCAAAGTAATCTAATGGTTCTGATGAATATGTCTGGTGCTGTGTAAGGTCATAGTCTGTTCTGTCAGCAATACCCCATAATTCACCCCAGCCGAATGGGAAGGTGAATTCGATATCTGTTGTAGCCTTTGAATAGAAAGAAAGTTCTTCCTGATCATGATCTCTTGTACGGATTTCTTCGTCTTTGATGTTCAGGCTCTTTAACCAGTTGATACAGTATGATCTCCAGTATTCGAACCATTCAAGGTCTGTATCTGGTTCGCAGAAGAATTCAAGTTCCATCTGTTCGAATTCTCTGATTCTGAAGATGAAGTTACCTGGTGTAATTTCGTTTCTGAAAGACTTACCAATCTGGCAAATACCGAATGGAACCTTCTTTCTTGTTGTTCTCTGTACGTTCTTGAAGTTAACGAAGATACCCTGAGCTGTTTCAGGTCTTAAGTATACTTCAGCCTTCTTATCTTCAGTAACACCCATAAATGTCTTGAACATAAGGTTGAACTGACGAATTCCTGTGAAGTTCTTTGCTCCGCAGTCTGGGCAAGGTACACCCTTTTCATTAATCCAAGCTTCCATCTGCTCGTTGGACCAGCCGTCTACACTGCTGTCGAGAGCGATGCCATTTTCCTGTGCAAATTCTTCAATGAGCTTGTCTGCACGATGTCTTGCGTGGCATTCCTTGCAATCCATAAGAGGATCGGAGAAACCGCCTACATGACCGGATGCAACCCATGTTTCAGGATTCATAAGAATAGCTGCGTCAAGACCTACGTTGTATGGAGATTCCTGTACGAACTTCTTCCACCAAGCCTTCTTAACGTTGTTCTTAAATTCAACACCTACAGGGCCGAAATCCCATGCATTTGCTAAGCCTCCGTAAATCTCTGAGCCTGGAAAGAGGAAACCTCTTGACTTACAAAGACTTACAATTTTGTCCATTGAGAACTCTTTACTCATTCTTTTCTATTCCTTCCTCGAAGTCTAATTTGATTTCACTTGCATCAATTGTAACTTCATCTGCAGGTACAGAAAGTTCGTTTGCAACTTCTTCTGCAATTGCGGACATTTCTGCTTCTACATCTTCTGTCATGTCGGATGCTTCGTCTGACTTCTTAATTAAATTTTTAGCTGTGTCTTTTGCGGCTTCGTAAATATCGATGCCCTTTGCTTTTGCTGTTTCGTAAAGGTCGCCTGTTGCACCTGCAACTTCGTCAGCAAGAACGCCGCCCTTATCCTTTACAGTTTCAAATGCATCAGTTGCCTTGTCTGTAATGTCGATAACTGTGCCGTCTTCCTTAACAAGTTCTACTCTGCACTTTGTGAGGCCTGTTGCAAGAACTGCAACGATAATTCCCCACCATGTGAATACTGCAAGACCAACAATACCTGCTGTAAGAGGGAGATTTACGAGAAGTTCTTCGTTCTTATAAATCTTAATTCTGTTAGCCTGACCCTTCTTAACTGCGTTTACGATGAAATCCTTTAAATCATCCACTTTAGATGCTTCCTTTGTTTCTGCTGCTCCATCGATGCTGTCTTCGATGTAGATAATAGCATCAACAACATTTCCCCCTGCAAATTCCAGAGCTTCCTTAGCTTCTTTGTAACTAGCGCCTGTTCTGTCCTTTACTAATTCAATCTGTTCTAATGTTAATTCCATTTTTGTGCCCCCTTCTTAAATCTGTAAACCTTCACTCTTGAGATTTTGTATCCCAAGATGATAAGAATAATAGCTTTTTAAGATTTGCTTTAGAATGGCTTCCGACTGTTTTGGAAGAGCCAATCCATCTAAGCTTCTTAAAGGATGCGATTGTATGTATCGCGTAACGTTAATTATATCATTTGATATTTCAAATATCAATGAATTTGCACCATCTATTGAGGCCCTACAATCCTTGCAAATTAAACCTCCATCGGGTACTGAGAAAAATACAAAATTGTCTGTTTGTCCGCACTGGGCACACTCAGAAAGTCTTGGGGCCATACCGCAGATGGAAAGAGCCTTCAGCATAAAAGCAACCATCAGAGTATCATAGCTTGATTTGCGCTTTTCAAGGAGCGCCAGATACTCGTGAAGCATATTTAGCATGCCCGGAGCCGGCTGATTTTCAGGAACCAAAAGATCTGTAAGTTCCAAAACGTAAGATGCAGCCATATACTTATCTACATCTTCGCCAATAGAGTAAAAACTCTCTTTTGTTTCGGCACCGTTTAAGTTAAAACTATCTTTGTTTTTATATAATTCGTATCTGCCAAAAGTAAACGGACGCAAAGCAAGCGTAGACTTATTCTTGCCCTTCTCATTTATGGAAGTTCCGGCTGAAATCTTGCCATACTTTTCCGTAAGAAGCACAATCATACGTCTACCGTTTAAAGTCTTAATTTGTCTTAAAATTATAGCTTCGCAGTCTGTGTACATTAATCTTTCTTATATCCGAAATTGCTTATAGCAAGAACACTGTCACGCCACTTTTCCTTAACCTTTACAAAGAGCTCAAGGTATACTTTTGTGCCAAGAAGAGCTTCAATTTCAAGTCTTGCAGCCTTTCCTATGCCCTTAATCTTCTTGCCCTGGTTTCCTATAATGATGCCCTTGTGAGACTGCTTTTCGCAGTAGATAGCAGCATTAATCTTTGTAAGATTCTTACTTTCCTGATACTGTTCAATTTCCACAGCGACCCCATGAGGAACTTCTTCTTCCAAATAAAGAAGTAACTTTTCTCTAATGATTTCAGACACAAGGAATCTTTCTGGATGGTCTGTAACCATATCAGCTGGGAAGTACATTGGGCCTTCGTCAACCTTTGATTCAAGCTGATCCAAAAGGAAGTCTACATTTTTTCCTTCAAGGGCGTTTGTGCCAACTATGGCATCAAACATACCCATTTCTTCGTATGTTTTGTATGTTTCAGCAAAAGCTTCTGGCGCAATTTTGTCGATTTTATTGATAACCAGAATCTTTGGAGTATCTACTGTCTTAAGCTTGTTTAAGATAAAAGCGTCGCCGCCCTGTTCGCCTTCATAAGGAGAGTCCACTAAAAACAGTATTACGTCTACTTCATTCAAAGTTGATAAAGAAGTACCTGTCATATAGTCGCCAAGCTTATTCTTTGGCTTGTGGATGCCCGGAGTGTCAATAAACACCAACTGGCATACAGGCTGGCCATCTTCTTGCTTTGTATAAATGCCTCTAATGGCATTTCTTGTTGTCTGAGGCTTATTGCTTGTAATAGCAATCTTCTCTCCGAGTATTGAGTTAAGCAGTGTGGACTTGCCTACATTTGGTCTGCCCACGATTCCTACAAATCCTGATTTCATCTTTTAATTCCTAAATAATCCATAACCGCTTCTTCACGGCTGCGCATAACTTCTTTATCTTCTTCCTCTTCGTGATCATAGCCAAGAAGGTGGAAAACAGAATGTACAAAGAGGTAAATCAATTCCCTCTCATATGAATGTCCAAATTCTTCAGCCTGACGGTGGGCCACAGCAGAGCAAATTACTACGTCGCCAATGGCAAGTTCTTCATCGTCATCTAAATCAGTTGGTATTTCGCCTGGGTCGTAAGCAGGGA
>JAKSSI010000134.1 GCA_024403175.1 Clostridia bacterium | reverse complement strand
TGGGGGCCCACAGCGGTTCTGGGGTTCTTGCATCGCCGTTGGCTCGCAACAACCAAGAACCGGTTCCCCAGATTGTCCTTTACGGAAAACATAAAATGTCTTTTTTCATTCGCAAATTATTTTGGCTGCGGATTCAAGCTTCGCCGCAGGCTCGCTTTCATCTCGAAGCAAAAATTTGCTTACACTTCTTCTTTAAGCTGCTTTATCGTCGACCTTGTCTTTAATCCAAACAAAATCATTTACGTAAATGTTATATTCCCAATGACCTGGCATTGGACCACCTGGATATGCAGGTGGGTCATCAGTTGGTTTAACCATAATAGTTCCAGGCTCTTTCTGTGGATTTTCTTCTACATCTCCAGATGAAGGTGGAATTATTTCCTCTCCTTCTTCAGGCTGCTCAGTTTCAACAGGTTCTAAGCCTTCAACATCGTATTCCTGACGTACAATAGGAGAAACAGGGTTTGCATAAATAAATTCACCTGTTTCAGCATTTACATCAACAACTGGGTTATGACCAGGTAATGGACAATAGTAGTCAGGTTTATCGAAACCAGCATCTAAAATAAGATTAAGGAATAAAGCTTTATCCTTTTCTACATCAGTCTTTTCATCTATCAATGTATATCCAGCAAGAATCTTTTCCCAAGACATACCAGATGGACGAGCGATGTATTCCTTGTAAGCTACATGTGGACAATAGTCTGTTGCAAGATAGCCTGTTTCAGCACAAACCTTTACATAACCTCTTGCTTCAAGATCTGTTGTTGCATCTGTTGGCTGAGTTCCCTTAATAAACTTTTCTACAATGATATCTGTTTCTGGAGTTTCAGCATATTCAGACATAAGTGGCAGCTGACCAGTCTTGTTATCGATAGAAACTTCTACGAAATTGCCTCTAAGTTCAAACTCGCCTCTTTCATCAAGCTTACCAACCCTTTCCATAACAGCCTTCCAAACCTTTGTAGCCTTAGAAGAGTCAGAACCAAGGTTTACGTTAGAGTCGCAACCAACCCAAGTTGATGCAGAATACTTTGGTGTAAGACCGCAGAACCAAATATCGTACATTTCAGATGTAGTACCAGTTTTACCTGCAGATGGCTGAGATGTAAGCTTAGCACCATTAGCAATACCAACATTAACTGTGGACTGAAGAATATCAAGCATTAAGCTTGCAACTTCTTCGTCAAGAACCTGAACGGAATGAGATTCAGCCTTAAGGATGATGTCACCCTTTCTGTTAGTTACTGTTGTGTAGCAGGATGTTTCGTTATGAACACCGTAGTTTCCAAATGTGGAATATGCAGATGCCATTTCCAGTGGAGATACACCCTTAATCATACCGCCAAGAGCTAAAGAAGAAGCGTTTTCATCTGTAGCGTCGCCAGTAGTTACAAGAGATGTAATACCAAGGTTCTGGATGTTTTCAATACAATTATGTGGGTCGAGCTGCATATAGAGATTTACAGCGCAACCGTTTAAGGACTTTTCAACAGCCTTTCTTAAGGTTGTTCTTCCGCCATATGTACCATCGAAGTTGCTTGGCCAGAAATCGTTCTTTAAGTTAAGAGGAATGTTATCAAGTATAGTTGCTGCTGTGAAAATCTTTGCTTCTAAAGCTTCACCGTTTTCATTGGCACCATTGCTTGTCTGAGCATTCTTCTTTGTTGCATCGTATCCAAGCTGAAGCGCTGTGGAGTATACAGACAGTGGCTTCATAGAAGAGCCTGGCTGTCTTGTAGATGTAGCACGGTTAAAGAGAAGCTTTCCGGAAATTCCTCTTCCGCCTATCATAGCTCTAATCTGACCAGTTGCATTATCAATAATTGTCATGGCAGACTGTGGCTGAATAATAGGAGAACCTACTACTATGCTATCTGCAGAAACTGTAACAGTTCCATCATCATTCTTTGTGAATACCTTTGTTTCATCGAAGCAATCCTTAGAGATAATGAGGTTTCCAGCATCATCTCTTGTCTTGTACTTTGCATCGAGAAGTAAATAGCTTCCGCTTCTTGAATAGAGCTGACCATCAATCTGTTCGTACATATCCTTAAGGTCTACACGAACGTCTGTTTCCCCATTTGCCTTTGTATTAAAGAAGTTTAAGCGGTTGCCCTTGTAAATGGTAAGGCTTCCGTTATCATTCCACTTGAATTCACCCTTCTTTAAAACGAAGTTGCCGTTATCATCAAGCATGTTCTTAATAGCGTAAAGAATAACTCTATCCTTATCGGCATTCATGATATTCTTCTGCTTATCAAGAGCAACTGAATTTAAGCTGATCTTAGGGAAGTTATTAGGGTCGGCATAAACATCTTCAAGTATGGTCTGAACTTCCATATCAAGAGTACTGTTTACAACAAGTCCGCCCTTGTAAAGTAAATCGTGAGCTTCCTGGTAAGTATAACCAAGCTTGTTCTGAAGATCCTTCATTACCTGACTTGTGATATAGTCTGTAAAGTAAGAAGAATCATTTGCTGATGAACCGATATTAACACCAGGGTTTAAGTAATTTCTAATTGAATCCTGCATAGCAAGTTCATATGTTTCATCATCAATCTTGCCCTGTTCGTGCATAAAGTTAAGAACAGTCTTAACTCTTCCAGAAGCAGTATCGTTATAGTATGTAACCCAACTATCGTTAGCTACTACCACATCGTATTTTTCAATATCAGTTACATTTTCTGTAGCAATTCTCTTTAAAGGAGCATAGCTGTTAGGGCTCTGCGGGAGTGCTGCAAGTTGAGCGCACTCGAGAAGCTTAAGCTCGGATAAATCCTTGTTAAAGTAAGCTCTTGCCGCAGCAGAAACACCGTTAGAGTTGAAGCCCAAATATACGGTATTAAGATAAGCTTCAATAATCTGCTCTTTGCTTAAAGTCTTTTCAATTATGACAGTGTAATATGCTTCTCTAATTTTACGAACCATATCTCTGTCGAGTCTTGTATCTGTAAGGAAAATGTTTCTTGCAAGCTGCTGTGTAATAGTAGAAGTACCACCGATACGAGCCTTCTTGCCGCTAACCTTTTCCCAAACAGCACCAACGATTCTTCTAAAGTTAAATCCATTATGTTCCCAGAATGTCTTATCTTCGATAGAAACAAATGCATTAACAAGATCCTGAGGAATTTCGTCGTAATCAACGTTAGTTCTTAAAGCATCGCCAGTGTAGATGTTATCCACTACGCTACCGTTAATATCATAAATAACGGAGCTCTGTGAAAGCAGATCGTAAATGTTGTTTGGATTAATCTCAGGAGATTCCTTAATAATCTTTCCAACAATAACACCAACTGCGATACATCCGATAAGACCTAAAATAACGAAGGCAATAAATAGTCTAAGAATAATCTTAGCTGCTTTACTCTTCTTTTTCTTTTCCTTTGGTTCTTTAGGTTCCTTCGGAGCCTTTTCTTTTGGAGCCTTTGGCTTCTTTTCTTTTACTTCTTTAGCTGTTTTTGCAGCAGCTATTCCGCCTAAAGCGGATTTCTTTGATGCATGTCTTGCAGCTCTCGTACCCACAACGCCTACTCCCCCTTCTTCAGCTTTGCTTTCTTCTTCTGCAGCGGCAGCCATCTCCTTTTCTTTTGCATTTTTTGCATCGATTTCAGCCAGCATTCTATCCCATTCTGCACGGTCAATTACACCATCCTTTTTGGTTGGTGTTATAACCTGAGTATGAGCAGATGCTTTCATGTCTGCTGCACCGTTTGTACCATCTAAAGAATCAATACTCTTCTTTAGATTTTCAAAAGCAGTCATTACATCATCTTCATGATTAATGTTCTTCTGATCCATTTTTTATTTACCCCTTAAATATATCTTCCGCAAATTCCTGCGGGTCGAATCTCTTTAAGTCGTCCATTCCTTCGCCAAGCCCAATAAACTTAACAGGAATGTCAAATTCATCTGTAATAACAAATTCTGAGACAGGAGATAAGAGAGGTTATAACAGTTCTTTTAA
>JAKSSI010000133.1 GCA_024403175.1 Clostridia bacterium | reverse complement strand
TAAATAAGATTTATACTCCAAAGAATCACTGCATTATCTGCGTGTGCGACGAAGCTGCAGAAAATCTCATTAGATGCGGGGTTGCAAAGGATAAGATTAAGGTTATCTTTAACGGTGTTGAGTACGACGAAACTCCGAAAGATAATATCGCAGGCGATGTATTTAAGCTTGTGATTCTTGCGAGATATGCAAAAGAAAAAGGGCTTGATTTTCTTATGGAAAGCTTGGCACTTCTTAAGAGTAAAACCGATAAGAAATTTGTTTTAAATATACTCGGTGAAGGCGAAGAATTTGATAATATTAAGAACAAGATTGAGTCTTTGAATCTTTGCGATGAAGTAAAGCAGCTTGGCTATAGAAAAGACACAAAGGCATTTCTTGATGATTCAAATCTGTATCTGAATTCCAGTGGCAGTGGCGAAGCTATGAGCTTTGCTATATTAGAGGCTATGAATGCTGGCCTTCCTGTTGTTGCCACCGATGTTGGCGGAAACAGCACACTGGTTGAAAAGAATATAGTTTGTGGTAAGATACTTAAATATGGTGATACTGAGGCTTTCAGCAATGCCATACTTGAATATATGAATAATCCAGAGCTTCTTAAGGCTCATAGCCTTGAAGCAAAGCGAAAAGTAAAAGAACAATTTGATTTAGTTAAATTAGCGCACGATGTATACGACGCTTACAAATAGGAGGTAAAAATGCTAGACGAAAAAGGGAGACTGTTTGGCAAAATTAACATTGTAGACTTGCTTATAGTACTTGTACTCATTGCAGCTGTTGCATTTGTTGGTATTAAGTATGTTATGCCTCATAACGATGGCGGAGCAGATCTTCAGGATATTCAGATGGTTGTACACTGCGATATGTCCAAAAGATATGTTGTAGATCAGCTTGTAAATGATTCACCTGTATACGACAACTCTGAAAAGATAGATTTGGGTGTTGTAAGGGGTTGGACAACAGAAGCTTACTTTGAAGCAACAAAGGAAGATGATAAGCAACCTGAATATATTGAACGCCCTGATATGTGCGTAGTTGAACTTACCATTGATGCTAAGGGTACTATGGGTACTTATGGTGCAAATATTAACGGTAAGCTCTTTGGACTTGGCCACACTATGGTTATTTCTGTTGGTCAGTGCAAGTTCTATGTATCTCTTAAGACAATGACAGTAAAGTAGAATGCTCGAGAATAGTATATTAGGAAAACTATATACTTATTGGCAGTACAGCCTTCTCTACGCAATTCTTGCAAAGATTTATCACGTATTTTCAAATGCGTTTAAGTACAGTCTTACAGCAAGTATAGGCCGCAGAGATAGTAAGCTTCAGCTTTGGTATGAAAACTGCCTTATCTCCAAGATAATCGATGCGATTATCAATTTTGTGCTGCGCATTATAGGTGCTGTTTGTAATTTCCTTGCCCCGGCATGGGAGAATAGCAAGATAGTGTCTTGGTGCAAAGGGTCGGTATTCTTAAAGTTTGATTTTCTTCTGAATGCCTTTATTTGCGGTATGTTTATTATGCCGCACGAATATTGGAGCAATTTCTTTGCAGTGCTTGGCTCTGTGGGCCTTATGGCAATTTACATTGTTATGTGCGGAGTTAACAGTAGAAAGCTTCTTTATCCAAAGAAACTTGGTCTTCCACTACTGATTTTTGCTGCGCTGACCCCAATTTCGATGCTATATACAGAAGATTTCTCTAACAGTTTTAGAATACTGCTCTTCTTTATGGCTGCATTCCTGTTTATGTGGCTTGTAGCTTCTAATGTTGATACAAAAGAAAGACTTCACGTTATACTCGGCTGGATTTATATTGTTGTAATCTTTACAGCTTGCTATGCAATTATGCAAAGAGCTATGGGATTAGAAGCAAACCCTACATTCATCGATGAGGTTTTGAATCCTAATATGCCGGCAAGAGTTTATTCAACTGTAGAAAATCCTAACAATTATGCAGAACTGGTGGTTCTCTTTACACCGCTGGCTACTGTATTTGCCATGAATGTAAAGGATATGTTTAAGCGTTTGGTGGCTGTATGCCTGTTAGGCCTTCCACTTATTGCTCTTGTTATGACATATTCTCGTTCGGGCTGGATGTCTATAGCTCTTACAGTAGTAATCTTCGTTTACTTTACTGATAAGAGACTTATTCCTTGGATTTTTGTTGCAGGTATGCTTTGCCTTCCATTCCTTCCAGCTTCAGTTATTACAAGACTTGGAAACCTTGTAAACGTATCTGATAAGAGTGCAAGCTTTAGAATTCAGCTTTGGCAAAGCTGCGTAAGACTTCTTAGAATGGATCATAGATGGCTTACAGGTATTGGCCTTGGCCCTTATACTTACAATCACAACTTGGTGCTTGTAGCATCTAGAGAAATTGCAGAAGGTATGCCACATACACAGATGCTTTATATGGATCTTATTATGGAATGGGGTATCTTCGGATTCATCTCTTTCATGTGGTTTATCATTACAAAATTAATCGTTGCTACACGCTCAAATTATAGCGCTCAGGATAAGTATGTAAAAGGCAGTTTAATTGCTGCAGTATCATCTTTCCTTGGTATAGCAATTCTTTCAATTTTCGAATACATTTGGTTCTATCCTAGAATCTTATTTGCATATTTCATTTTACTTGGACTTATGATTGCCTGCATCGGCATGGCGAAGGAGGGCAAGTAATGGATAAGGTTAATATCTTTGGTTTTGGAGTAGATAAGGTGTCTATGGCGCAGGCTATGGATTGCTTTGAAGATTTGATAAATAAAGACGGTCTTTCCATAGTTGTTACCGCAAACCCGGAGATTCTAAATGAGGCCTCTAAAAACAAAGAACTAGCTGAAATTATCAATGCAGCTGATTTAGTAACTCCCGATGGAATGAGTCTGGTTCTTTTATCAAAAGTAAAGGGCGACCCATTTACAGAGCGAGTAACAGGTATAGATTTTGCTTTTGCTGCATTAAAGAGAATTTCTGAACTTGGAAAATCTGTTTATCTTTTGGGCGGAAAGCCTGGTGTGGCAGAGCAAGCAGGTGAGAGATTAAAAGAAATGATTCCGGGCCTTGTTGTGGCAGGCACAAATGACGGCTATTTTAAAGAAGCACAAGAAGCAGAAATAGTAGAAAAGGTTAATGCCAGTGGTGCAGATTTTCTTCTTGTGGCAATGGGTGCTCCAAGACAAGAATTCTTCCTCTCAAGACATAAGAACGAACTTAAGGCTAAGGTTGGCGTAGGCGTTGGCGGAAGCTTAGATGTTTGGTCTGGAAATACAAAGAGAGCTCCGGAATTCTATCAAAAGCATAATATTGAATGGCTCTATAGATTAAAAACAGAGCCTCAGCGTTTTGGCCGTATGGCTAAAATTCCTGTATTTATGCTAAAGGTAATATTTGACAGGTAAATATTGGTATTATAAAATCCTTCCAAGGGCATTGGGAGGATTTTTTTATGGCACAATTATTTAGAAACCCTATTACTTTTGAAAAGAACAAGAAAGCTGATGAAACTATGCGCATTGCGGTTTTATCTGCAACACGAGGGGCTGGTGGCAGTTTTGTTTGTCACCAAAAGGCTCAGAAAAACAAGGCGGATACTTTTGTCGTGGAACTTGGGGATGCAAACGATTATTTCGCCTTTGGTATGGAAAAACGTTTTGCAGGAAAGAAAATTTATTATTCAGATGACGGGCTATCCGGTTCGTCTGCAAAAGATGAGTTTAATGAAATGTTTGGCATTAACTGGCTTGTTAGAAACCCTATGGCAAGAAATGCACTTACGCAGGAAGATATCTACAAATTGGCCTTATTTGCGCCAAAAGGGGCTGTGTATTACGACTTTTCTGGGGTCGAGGAGAATATATGCTTAAACCTGCTTTCGGAGATGAATCAGGCGTTTTTAGTGATAGATCCTTTGCCTAGCAAACTTCTAAAGGCAACTTCTTTTATTGAGAAAGTGAAACTTGTGTATCCAAACTGCGTC
>JAKSSI010000132.1 GCA_024403175.1 Clostridia bacterium | reverse complement strand
AGTAAACTAAATAAAAGTTTTGCTTAATTAAAACCCTTGCTTTATGGCAAGGGTTTTATATTGTATAATATTCATAGATTAATTTCGGGTCGCAAAATATGTTTTGCGAATTTTGCTATGTAATAATTATTTTAAAAGTTTTTATAGGAGAATTAAAAATGAAAGAACAGCTTACTTTCTATGCAACAGGTGATATCGGACTTTACCACGAAGATTATTATCACTATTTCAAAAATGTAAAAGACACTTTCAATGAAGGTGATTTAGTATTTGGTCAGCTTGAATCTGTTTTATCCGAAAGACTTGAACTTTCTTCCTGCACAAGAATGGGTTGCTCTTCTGAACCAAGAGCTCTCGATGCAATTAAGGATGCAGGTTTTGATGTTTTATCTTTTGCATCTAACCACGCTGTAGACTACGGCAGAACAGCTTTTGAAGATACACTTAAGAATATTAGAGAAAAGGGTTTCTATCTTACAGGTGCTGGCGAAAACGAAACAATTGCTAGACAGTATCCTATCATCGATGTTGAAGGAACAAAGGTAGCAGTTCTTGGTTATGGTTCTATTCTTCCACAGGGATTCTGGGCAGAAGAAGCAAGACCTGGTGTAAACCCAGCAAGAGGTATTACAGCATATGTACCAGTTGAACACGATCAGCCAGGTACACCATGCAGAATCTATACATTCCCACATCCAGATGATTTAAAGCATATGCAGGCAGACATTAAGGAAGCAAAGACAAAGGCAGACGTAGTAATCTGCTCCTTCCACTGGGGTATTCACTTCAAGGAAGCTGTAATTGCTGATTACGAAAGATATTATGCTCACTTTGCAATCGATGCAGGTGCAGACCTTATCATCGGACACCACCAGCACATCTTAAAGCCAATCGAAGTATATAACGGAAAGGTTATCTTCTACGGACTTGGTAACTTCTGCATGGAAGAAGTTATGAATTTCAAGAAGGACCAGGAACTTAAGCGTCAGGATATGAAGACATCTAAGTCCCACAGAGAAATGGAAGCTATTTCCGATGCCTTCAAGACAGCTACACGTTCTTTCCCTGCAGATTCATACCTTACAATGGTTGCAAAGGCTATCATTAAGGATAAGAAGATTGTAAAGGTATCTTATAAGCCAGCATACCTTCCAGAAGGCGCAGAAACATACTTCTGCAAGCCTGAAGAACCTAGATTTACAGAAATCATCGAATACGAAAAGAAAATCACTACAATGATGGATTTAGACCCAGCAGTACACAACAATGTTGTTGGTGACGAAGTAGTTATTTGGGAAGCATAATTTACGGAGAAAATAGAAATGGATATTTCAAGAAAGCTCGCCGACTTTGCGGCAAATACAACTTTTAAAGATATTCCTAAGCATGTATTGGAAGTTGAAAAGCAGTCTATCTTAGACAACATTGGAATTATTTCCGGTGGTGTTGGTGGAGATGGTTGCAAGGAATTCCACGAATACGCAATCGAAGCAGCTGCAGGCGGAAGAGAAGAAGCTACAGTACTCGGTTGGGGCGGAAAGCTTCCTGCAATATGGGCAGCATTTGTAAATGCTTCCATGACAATGGCTTTAGACTTTGCAGATACATCTGCTACAGCTACTATCCATCCAAATACTTCTACATTTGCAGTAGCACTTGCTCTTTCCGAAAAGCTTGGAAATGTTAGCGGTGAAGAATTTATTACTGCAATGGTAGTTGGTTCTGAAGTTGCTTGCAGACTTGCAAGAGCTACAGTATCCTCCAGATTCTCTTCTGACGGATTCTACATGCCACCAGTATTTACATCCTTTGGTGCTACAACAGCAGCTTGCAAACTTTTAGGACTTAATGCAGATCAGTTTATTGATGCGTGGAGTATGAATCTTTCTCAGTACACATGCAGCTCCGAACTTACACAGAATAAGGAAACACCAATTCGTTCCATTAGAGAAGCATTTGGTGCAAAGGCTGCTATGTCTTCCGCTATCTTAGCTCAGAAGGGCATTAAGGGTTATAAGGATCCATTCGAAGGAAAGCAGGGATTCTATCGCGCTTACTTCCAGGCTGATTACGATGCAGAACCAGTACTCGCAGGTCTTGGTGAAGATTGGGAATGCGCTAAGCTTGTATTCAAGCCATGGCCATGCTGCATGGGCAACCACGGAAGCATCAACGCAGCTCTTAACATCATGACAGAAAATGATATTAAGCTTGAAGATATTACAAACATTCATTCCGAAGTTCCTACGGTTGCAAAGGCTGTATGCGAACCACTCGAAGACAAGCGTGCTCCTAAGAATGCTATCAACGCAAAGTACTCAATTCCATTCACTGTAGCAACAGTACTTGTAGATGGAAATGTTACACTTGAAAGCTTCGACGATGACAAGCTTGTAAGACCAGAAGTTCTTGAACTTGCAAAGAAAGTAGATTACGAACTCAACGGAGATTGGGATAAGGATATCGAACTTAAGACAGGCAGCAAGCTTACTATCACAACAAAGGATGGAAAGTCTTATTCCAGCTGGGTAAAGAAGACTCTTGGCAACCCAGATAACCCAATGACACCACAGCAGTTTAAGGCTAAGTTTGTTTCTTGCATGGCTCAGGCTGAAAACAAGAAGTCCGCACAGGAATGCGATGATATTTTCAACCACGTAATGGATATCGAACTCATTCCAAATATGTGCGATCTTGCCAAGATGCTGTAAAGATTATTTAAATAATTACTAAATAATAAATTTTAAAACAAAAAATCGGGTCCTGCCATATAGGCAAGACCCAATTTTTATTCTACAACTTTTGATAGTACTTCACCGATAGGGTCGTGAATTACTATTTCAGCTTTACTATCAACATTAGTTTCATCTCTATTAATTACAACAAGATGTCTTCCTTTAAAGTAGTGAATGAAACTTGCAGCAGGATAAACAGCAAGAGATGTTCCGCCAATAATTAAAGTGTCTGCATTTGCAATTGCTGTTATTGCACCGCTTACAGTGTAGTCATCTAATGGTTCTTCGTAGAGAACAACATCTGGCTTTACAATGCCGCCGCAAGTGCACTTTGGAATTCCGAGCATCTCGGGTTTCTTTTTATTTTTCTCGCAATTGTCTTCGTTTAAGATATATTCTAAATCGAAAAATTTTCTGCACCAAACGCATTCATTTCTGTGAACGCTACCGTGAAGTTCGTAAATAATTTTACTGCCAGCAGCCTGATGAAGGCCATCAATGTTTTGTGTAACAACAGCTGAAAGTTTTCCTTGTGCTTCCAACTTTGCAAGTGCAAGGTGAGCTTTGTTAGGTTTAGCCCAAGTAGCGATTAGATTCTTTTTGTAGTAATCGTAGAATGTGAAAGGGTCGGCTTCAAAGAAACTGTGAGATATTATTGTCTCCGGACTGTGTCCGTAGTTATTCTTTGCATTATATAAACCATTCTCAGATCTAAAATCGGGAATGCCGCTTTCTGTAGAAACTCCAGCTCCTCCGAAGAAAACAATCGGATGCTGCGCATCGGCTTCTTCAATTATCTTTTTTAAATTTTCATACATATTGTTACTCCATAAAGTAAGCGTAATTTCTGATTGTAGATTGTTCCGAGCCGTAGGCGATGGAAGAATCACAATCCAAGAAATTTGCGATTTGAAAAAGACATTTATTTGTTTCGGACCGGACAATCTGGGATACCGGTTCTTGGTTGTTCCGAGCCGTAGGCGATGGAAGAACCCCAGAACCGCTGTTGGGCTCCCAGCTTAGCGAGAGCGTGTCCATTAGGAAATATAAAAGTTCTTTTGAATTATCGATTCTTTAATTCTTCAACGCGAGCGGCAATCATTGGCTGCGCAGCTTCCATCATGTCCTTCCAACCATCTTCATAGTCGTAAGTAACATCGTCTTCGTCGCCGCTTTCAATTCTCTTGCAATAGCCTTCAAGCATGCCGAAATCTTTTTCGTAGCAGTGGAAGCTGTTTGCTCGGTGAGTATAAGTTCCAACTTCAATGCCCAGTTCGTCTGCAATCATCTTTTCACGCTGACTAAGAGCAACCGCACTCATGACTGTAGCCTTGCAAGCATCCTTAGA
>JAKSSI010000131.1 GCA_024403175.1 Clostridia bacterium | reverse complement strand
ATACTTTCGTTCTTCTGTAGCATCAGCCTGAACAACAAGCATAATAGCCTTAATAGACTTAGACTGTGGAGCACCGAGGAAGTCGCAAACTGCTTCGATAGTCTTTGTGCCTGGTGTGCTTACCTTTTCAAGAGCCTTTTCTTCTTCTGTTTCTGCAGGTGCATCCTTAAAGGAAGCTCTTTCTGCTGTAGCTGCCATATCGCAGGATTCACAGTAAAGAATTTCTTCTTCACCTACTTCGGAAAGTGCACAGAATTCGTGTGAGTTGCTTCCGCCAATTGCACCAGAATCAGCTTCTACTGCTCTGTATGTGAGACCGCATCTATCGAATACTCTTGAATATGCGTCGTACATATCGTCATAAGACTTTGCAAGACCTTCTTCATCGCGGTCGAAGGAATAAGCATCCTTCATGATAAATTCTCTTGAACGAATAAGTCCGAATCTTGGACGAGCTTCGTCTCTGTACTTTGTCTGAATCTGATAAAGATTTACAGGAAGCTGTCTATAGGATGTAATGTTCTGACGAACGATATCTGTAAATACTTCTTCGTGTGTTGGTCCAAGACAGAATTCTCTACCGTTTCTATCCTTTACTCTCCACATTTCAGGACCATATGCTGCCCAACGTCCGGATTCCTGCCAGAGTTCTGCAGGCTGAAGAGCACTCATTCCGATTTCCTGAGAACCCTTAGCGTCCATTTCTTCTCTTACAATTTGTTCTACCTTGCGCAGCGTTCTTTTTCCAAGAGGCATAAAACCGTAAACACCGGATACAAGCTTTCTGATGTATCCACCTCTGAGTAAAAGAATGTGTGATGCAATTTCTGCTTCAGTAGGTACTTCTCTTAATGTGTACCAATACATTTTTGATGCGCGCATTTTCTTAGTTCCTTTCTATTTAACCGATGCCACTGCGTGCGCCGCCATAGCATCGCCAGTTCCTGTAATACCAAGGCCTTCTTCTGTTGTTGCCTTAATGCCAACCTGTGATGGGTCGACATTTAGCGCGGCAGCAACGGCCTTTCTCATATCTTCAATAAACGGTGCAAGCTTTGGCTTTTGAGCCACAATTGTGGCATCAACATTTACTATGCTAAAACCAGCATCCGTAATTAGCTGTAGTACTTTTGAAAGAATCACCCTACCGGGCATTCCTTCTGTTTCATTTGCATTATCAGGGAAGTAATATCCTATGTCTCTTAATGCGCAGGCACCAAGAAGTGCATCTGCAATTGCATGGGATAATACATCTGCGTCTGAATGGCCCAGAAGACCTCTTTCATAAGGAACTTCCACGCAGCCAAGCATTAGCTTTCTGCCTTCTACCATTCTGTGAACGTCGTAGCCCTGTCCGATTCTAACGTCTCTTGGCATGTCGTCCTCTGTTGTAATTTTTATATTTTTATAATCACCCAAAACTAAAGTTGCCTTTACTCCTAAGTGATCTGTAAGACTGCCTTCATCTGTTCCGATAAAGCCGTCCTCGCTTGCTTTTTCATAAGCCTTAAGAAGAGTACTTACTTTGAAGCCTTGCGGTGTTTGAACTTCGAAAAGTACGTCGCGCTTTAATGTAGCGTCTGCAGTTCTTATAGTGCTCTTTGGCTGAACACAAGGTATTACTGCTTCGGCGCCGCCTTCAAGCGCATCTACCACTCTTCCTATAGTGCCTTCATCTACAAAGCATCTAGCTGCATCGTGAATGAGTACATATTCACCACTGCAAGCCTTTAGCGCATTTAAAACAGACTCTTGTCTTACGGCGCCGCCTGCCACAACTTTGGCATTTGGAACCAAACTTTGAATGTAATCAAGGTCTTCTTTAGGGCCTGCAATTACAATTTCAAAATTTTCCCTAAACGCACAAAAAGCCTTGACGGTTTTTACTAAAACCGGAAGGTTTTCAACTTTGCGATATTGTTTTTTAAGGCCGCCGCCCATTCGGCTTCCCGAACCGGCGGCAGCTATAATTACTGAAATCATGGTTTTGCAAATATCATTCTTCCTGCGGAAGTTTGGAGCACTGAAGTTACTGTTGTGCGGACATTTTGTCCGATATACTTTCTGCCACCTTCAACAACAATCATTGTACCGTCGTCGAGGTAAGCTACGGCTTGGTCGTTTTCTTTTCCTTCTTTTACAAGGAATACAGAAAGACTTTCGCCAGGAAGCACCACAGGCTTAAGTGCATTTGCAAGTTCGTTGATATTCAAAACTTTAATGCCCTGAACTGTTGCAACCTTATTAAGATTGAAGTCGTTTGTAACAACTGCACCTTTAATAATTTGCGCAAGTTTTAAGAGCTTAACATCAACTTCTGGAATTTCTTCTAAAGATTTTTCAGAAGTTGTTTCGTAAATATCTACGCCATATTCATTTTGAATTTTTGAGAGTACGTCTAATCCTCTTCTGCCTCTTGCGCGCTTAAGATTATCACTGCTATCTGCAATGTGTCTTAATTCAACAAGAACAAAATCTGGAATGATTAAACTTCCTTCAACAAATCCTGTTTTGAGGATGTCGATAATTCTGCCATCAATGATAACAGATGTATCGAAGATTTTTGGGCATGCGCCCGGCTTACTTTTCTTTTTACCACTTGGTTCACGCTGTGAAACAATAAGGCCTGGAAGGTTGCGTAAATCACCACTGCTGCGTCTACCAATCAGTGTGCCCGCATAACCAAAGCCTAAGTAAAGAACAACGGAAATGATGACGTTTATATAAGCAACTTTGAGCACCTCAATCCCATTAATAATCTGCGAGATAAGGTAAGCGATTATCAAACCTGCAACAAGTCCAATTGTTCCTGTTACCAATTCGCTTGTCGGAATCTTAGCCATATCCGATACAAAACTATTGGCAACGTCTTCCCCACGTGTTATGAGCTTCTCGTATAAATTGAAAAATATAATTGCGAATAAAATAGCTACAAATGGAACCAGAAGTCTGTAGCCGTAATCTCCTACGTACTCTGCAAACTTTGGCACACTCTTGAGCAAGAATGTTGAAGCACCATAACCAAACAGTATTCCAAGAAAAGTAAATACAACTCGGAACACTTTCTTTAACATTTTTTCACCTATTAAATTTTTGAGCTATAACTTTTAATCTATATAAAATCTATATAAAAATGATGAAAGCGATTTGGGGTTAAATCGCTTCTTCAATCATCTGCAAAATAAAACTTTCTTCCTTGTCCATAACCATGCAAAGCTCTGATGCAAGAATAATCTTTGCATTAGAAAGAAGTTTCTTTTCTCCAGTGGAGAGTTTTTTAATTCTATCAGTACGAACAAGATCCCTGATAACACCTGCAACTTCTTCTAAGTTGCCTGTTTTAAGACGCTCCATATTTTCTCTGTTTCGTCTATTCCAGTTGGAATCCATCTCGCGGGTTTCACCACCCAGTGCCGTAAAGACAGCATCTACTGCGCCTTTTTCGACAATAGGACGAAGACCTACTTTTTCACAATCAAGAACCGGAACCATAACATCCATGTTTCCGTGATCAATGTGAATTATATAGTAGGACCTGTTTTCACCTAAGATTTGTTTTTCTTCGATTCTTTTGATAAGGCCTGCTCCATGCATAGGGTAGGACACCTTATCTCCTATATCAAACATTTTTCGGCACACTCCTCCACAAGATATTATATCCCAAGAGGCTTGGAAAATCAAGCAAGTGGAAGCTCAAACCAGAATGTACTACCTTCTCCTTCTTTGGAGTTTAGGCCATAAATGGCATTATGTTTTTCAAGAATCTCAGCCGCGATGGAAAGTCCAAGCCCGCTGCCAGTGCCCTGAGAACGCTGACCTCTAGAAGAAGCCTTTTCATAGCGATGCCAAATCTTTTCTTGCTCTTCGTCTGCAATACCAGGCCCTTTGTCTGCCACAGAACAGCGAATCTTATCCTCGACCACATTAAATGCCAAGGTTATATCCTTTTCATCGCCGCTATAACGAACCGCATTGGAGAGAAGATTTGAAATAACCTGCTGGATTTTGCGTTCGTCGCCATTTACAACAGATTCTGATGCTACAGGTATGAAATGAATTGAATAACCCTCATTTTCCATAACCATAAAGGTGGAAAGCACACTT
>JAKSSI010000130.1 GCA_024403175.1 Clostridia bacterium | reverse complement strand
AAAATTAATCAGGAAAACAGACTCAAACTGATGCTTGCAAACAGTGATTTTATGGTAAAATAAAGTGTTGAAATATTATTTCATATATATTTAGCGAGGATGTACGATGAAAAAGACCGTTAGAGACATTGATGTCAAAGGTAAAAAGACCATTGTTCGCTGTGATTTCAACGTTCCAATGAAGGACGGCGTTATTACAGACGATAACAGAATTACAGCAGCGCTTCCTACAATTAAGTATCTTGTAGAAAACGGTGCAGCAGTAATTCTTATGAGCCACCTCGGCAGACCAAAGGGTCAGCCAAACAAGGACTATACACTTGCTCCTGTGGCAAAGAAAATTGCAGAACTTATGGGTCAGGAAGTTATTTTTGCAGAATCCGATACAGTTGTTGACGACAATGTAAAGGCAGCTGCAGCAGCTCTTAAGAGCGGCGAAATTATGCTTCTTGAAAACGTAAGATTCAGAGCAGAAGAAGAAAAGAACGGGGAATCTTTCTCCAAAGAGCTTGCAAGCCTTGCAGACATTTTCGTAAATGATGCATTTGGTACAGCGCACAGAGCTCATTCTTCTACAGCTGGTATTGCAAGTTTCCTTCCTGCAGTATCAGGTTTCCTTATTGAAAAGGAATTAAAGTTCCTTGGAGATGCTCTTGATAACCCAAAGCGCCCACTTGTTGCTATCCTTGGAGGATCTAAGGTTTCTGATAAGATTGGCGTAATTGAAAAGCTCATTGAAAAAGCAGACACAATTATCATTGGCGGAGGAATGGCGTATACATTCCTTAAGGCTAATGGCTACAACATCGGTACATCTCTTTGCGAAGAAGATAAATTAGATCTTGCAAAAGAACTTCAGCAGAAGGCATCTGACAACGATGTAATGTTTATGATTCCTGTTGACAGTGCTCTTGGCGATAAGTTTGCTGAAGATTGCAACACAAGAATTGCGGGAAGCTCCACAATGCCTGATGGATGGATGGGTCTTGATATCGGTCCAGATACAGTAAGACTTTATACAGAAGCTATCAAGAAGGCTGGCACAGTTCTTTGGAACGGACCAATGGGAGTTTTCGAATTTAAGGCATTTGAAAACGGAACAAAGAAGATTGCAGAAGCTCTTGCTGAAAGCAATGCTACAACAGTAGTTGGAGGCGGCGACAGTGCAGCTGCAATCAAGAAGTTCGGTTTATCAGATAAGATTTCCCACGTTTCCACTGGCGGTGGCGCAAGCCTTGAATTCCTTGAAGGAAAGGTTCTCCCTGGTGTTGCTTGTTTAGAGGAGGCATAAATGAGAAAACCTTTTATCGCTGGAAACTGGAAGATGTTTAAGACTACAAAGGAAGCTAAGGCTTTTGCAAAAGAGTTTAAGAGCATCTACAAGCCATCTGATGTAAGAGTTACAATTGCAGCTCCTTATACTCAGCTTGAAGCTTTAGTTAAGGCATTTAAAGGCACTGGTATTGGGGTCGGCGCACAGAATATGCACTGGGAAGATAACGGTGCATTCACAGGCGAAATCTCCGCACCTATGCTTAAAGAAATAGGCGTTGATTACTGCATTATCGGTCATTCTGAAAGAAGACAGTACTTCAAAGAAACTGATACAACAGTTAACAAGAAAATAAAGAAAGCACTTTCTGTAGGAATTCTTCCTATACTCTGTGTAGGTGAAAGCCTTAAGACAAGAGAAGCAAAAGAGCAGAACGCTTTTGTTGAAAAGCAGATTGTTGCAGACTTTAAGGGCATTTCAAAGGAAGACGCTGTAAAGATTACTGTGGCTTACGAACCAATTTGGGCAATAGGCACAGGCAAGACAGCAACTCCAGCTCAGGCACAACAGATGTGCTCCCACATCAGAAAAGTTTTAAAGAAGCTTTACGGTGAAGATGTGGCAGAAGAAATCACTATCCAATATGGCGGCAGTGTAAAACCTGCAAATGCAACAGAGCTTATGAACCAGGACGATATAGATGGAGCTCTCGTTGGCGGTGCAAGCTTAAAAGCTGCTGACTTTTTAGAAATCATTCATTTTTAGGAGGAAGAAACTATGGCATTTATTGAAGACGTATACGCAAGAGAAGTCCTTGACTCCAGAGGAAATCCAACAGTAGAAGTAGAGGTTTGGCTTGATAACGGTGTAATGGGAAGTGCTATCGTTCCTTCCGGAGCATCTACTGGTGTTCACGAAGCAGTAGAACTTCGCGACGGCGACAAGAAGAGATACCTTGGAAAGGGTGTTTTAACAGCTGTTGATAACGTAAACAACATCATTGCAGAAGAAATTGAAGGAATGGATCCATGCGACCAGCCTGGTCTTGACTCTCTTCTTTGCGATTTAGACGGAACAGAAAACAAGGGCAAGCTTGGTGCTAATGCAATCCTTGGTGTTTCCATGGCAGCAGCAAGAGCAGCAGCAGAAGACATCGGACTTCCACTTTTCCAGTATCTTGGTGGTGTTAACGCAAAGGTTCTCCCAACACCAATGATGAACATCATGAACGGTGGCGAACACGCAAACAACTCCCTCGATATTCAGGAATTCATGATTATCCCAGCTGGAGCTAAGTGCTTCAGAGAAGCTTTAAGAATGGGTGCTGAAACATTCCACGCATTAAAGAGTATTCTCAATGCAAAGGGATTCAACACAGCAGTAGGTGATGAAGGCGGATTCGCTCCAAACCTCAAGAAGAACTCTCAGGCTATCGATCTTATCATCGAAGCTATTAAGAAGGCAGGCTACAAGCCAGGCGAAGATATTTACATCGGACTTGACGTTGCAGCTTCTGAAATGTACGACGAAGCTACAGGTATCTACAACCTCAAGGGCGAAGGTATCAAGAAGACAGCTGATGAAATGGTTGCTTATTATAAGGAACTTTGCGAAAAGTATCCAATCATCTCCATCGAAGACGGTATGGCAGAAGATGACTGGGCAGGTTGGAAGAAGCTCACAAAGACTCTTGGCAAGAAGGTTCAGCTTGTAGGCGACGACCTCTTCGTTACAAATACAAAGAGACTTGCTGAAGGTATCAAGAAGGGTGTTGCAAACTCCATTCTTATCAAGGTTAACCAGATTGGTACTCTTACAGAAACATTCGATGCTATCGAAATGGCTAAGAGAGCAGGATACACAGCAGTTGTTTCCCACAGATCCGGTGAAACAGAAGATACAACAATTGCAGACATCGTAGTTGCTGTAAACGCTGGACAGATTAAGACAGGTTCCCTTTCTAGAACTGATAGAATTGCAAAGTATAACCAGTTATTAAGAATTGAAGACGTTCTTGGCGATTCCGCTCAGTACGCTGGTCTTTCCGCATTCTACAATCTTAAGTAGTTTTGGTACAAATAATAGTTGAATTAACTATTATTTAATGGTAAAATACTTAGGTTATTTTAACATAGTTATTTTTGGAGGTTCTCATATGAACACAGTTTTAATGGTTATTCTTGGCATTGCATCCATCGTAATCATCGTTTCTGTTCTTATGCAGCAGGGTTCTGGCGACGGTGCAGCAGCACTCGGCGGCGGTTCTGGCGCAGCAGCAAAGAAGGCAAAGGGTTACGAAGCTTTAATGGCTAAGTGCACAGCAATTGCAGCAGCAGTATTTGTTGTAATTACAATTGTTCTCTTAGTAGTAGAATAGACCAAATATTTTGGAGGAAAATTTCAAATGAACAGCGCATTAGTTTGGCTCGCCCCAGCCGGTGGTGGTGTAGCCCTGCTTGTTGCTTTATTCATTGCTATCTCGATTATCAAGCAGAGCACAGCCAATGAAAGAATGACACAAATCGCCTGATACATCCACGAAGGCGCTATGGCATTCCTTAAGAGAGAATACAAGACAATGATCATCGTTGTAGTTGTTCTCACAATTGTAATTGCAGTTGCTATTAGCCCAATCACAGCAGTTCTTTACCTCATCGGTGCAGCATTCTCTGTACTTGCAGGTTTCTTCGGAATGAACGTTGCTACACAGGGTAACGTAAGAACAGCTGCTGCTGCTAAGGACGGCGGAATGAACAAGGCTCTTTCCGTAGCATTCAAGTCCGGTGCAGTTATGGGTCTTTGCGTAGTAGGTCTTGGTCTTCTTGGTGTAAGCCTTGCC
>JAKSSI010000013.1 GCA_024403175.1 Clostridia bacterium | reverse complement strand
GATTTACACGAAAGCGTAAAGCCGGAGAAAAACCTTGAAGAATTAACGGCTGCGGAAATAGTTGAAATCGTAAAAGAAAAAGGAATTGCCGGAATGGGCGGCGCAGGTTTCCCAACTTACGTAAAGCTTCAGCCGGGCAAAGCCATCGATACAGTTCTTCTTAATGGCAGCGAATGCGAACCAGTAATTACCGCCGACCACAGAGTAATGCTTGAATATGCCGATGATGTAATTTATGGATTAAAGGCAATAATGAAAGCAGTTGATGCTGCAAACGGCACTATCTTAATTGAAGATAATAAGCAAAATGCTATAGATCTTATTCAGTCTAAGCTAGCTGAAGAAGAAAATATTTCAGTGTGCATTGCTAAGACAAAATACCCACAGGGTGCCGAAAAAATGCTTATAAAGCGCGTCCTTGGAAAGGATGTTCCAAGCGGCGGTCTGCCATCAGATGTTGGTGTTGTTGTAAGTAATGTAAGCACAGCAAAGGCTATATCCGATGCAATAAAGAAGGGTATGCCTCTTATTGAAAGAGTTGTTACTGTTTCTGGTGAATATATTAAAAATCCTGGAAACTTCATGGTAAAGCTCGGCACAAATGCAAAAGACTTAATTGAATACTGCGGCGGCCTTACAAAGCCTGCAACAGTTAAAATGGGCGGCCTTATGATGGGTGCGGTTCTTGCTGATGTTAACACTCCTATCATGAAGGGTAGCAACGGTGTTATTGCAGTAGACACAGATAATGCAGAAGAGCAGCCGTGTATTAAGTGCGGAAGATGTGCAGACGTTTGTCCAATGCAGCTTCTTCCTTTATACTTCTCAAAATATCACGATGACAATAACATTCAAGGTCTTGTTGATAAGAACATAATGGATTGCATGGAATGCGGATGTTGCCAGTACATTTGCTCATCTAAAATTCCTTTGGTTGCAAAAATCAAAGAAGGCAAAAAAGCAGTAAGGGAGATGAAGTGATATGTTAATAACTCAATTTAAAAATGTTGATTCACTTAATGCCCTTATTAAAGGCAAGATATTTGTTATCAATTGTTTTGGATGCAAAGAAGTAAGCTTTCCAGAAGAAGATGCAAATAATTATCAGGCAACCCTTAAGGCTGATGGAAAAGTTACTGGAATTATAAACACAGATTATATCTGCAACCCAGAATTCTTAAAGAAAAGGATCTCTCTTTGGGAAGACGAAATAAAAGAAGCAGATTGCATTCTGGTATTTTCCTGCGGCGTTGGTGTTCAGACTGTAGCAGAAATTCTTGCAGATAAAATAGTATACGCAGCATGCGATACTTTAGGCCTTCCAGGATATCAGGGCGTAACTCCGCTTAACGTTAATTGCGGTCAGTGCGGAGAATGCTATCTGAATATGACCGGAGGCATTTGCCCAATAGTTGCTTGTTCTAAGGGGCTTGTTAATGGGCCTTGTGGTGGAACTAAAAATGGTATGTGCGAAGTTAATAGCGAAATGCCATGCGGCTGGGAAAGAATTTATAGAAGACTTGAAAAGCGCGGAAAATTAGATAATTTTCATTGCGAAGCAAAGCTACGAAATTATGAAACTTTTGTAGCAACAAAAGAGTGTAAAGAATCGTAGTTTTAGATATAGGAGAAATCGATGAAACTAACAGAATTATTCGAAAAGGGAGAATTCGTTGTAACAACAGAAGTTGCACCTCCAAAGGGAGTTAATTGCGATGAACTTCTTCAAACAGCAAAGGAATACCTTGGCTGCGTTCATGCTATAAATGTTACAGACTGTCAGTCTTCAGTTATGAGATTAAGTTCTTTAGCTGTAAGTATGGCATTAAAAAACATTGGAATGGAACCAGTTTTCCAAATGACATGCAGAGATAGAAATAGAATTGCACTTCAGTCCGATCTTCTTGCTGCTGCTGCATTTGGATTTGAAAACGTGCTTGCTTTAACGGGCGACTACACAACTCTTGGCGACAACCCTCAGGCAAAGCCAGTATTCGATTTAGACTCAGTTTCATTGCTTCACACAATGACAACTCTTGAATCCGGTGTGGATCTTGCAGGAAATCCTCTTGTTGGCGAACCTCCAAAGTTTGCAAAGGGCGCAGTAGTATCTCCATGCTCTGACTCTGTAGATGCGCAGCTTGCAAAGATGGAAAAGAAAATTGAAGCTGGTGCTGAATACTTCCAGACACAGGCAGTTTTCGATTCCGAAAAATACATAGAATTCTACGAAAGAGCAAAGCAGTTTGGCAAACCAATTCAGCTTGGTATCATCATTCCTAAGAATGTTGGTATGTGCAGATATATGAACGCTAACGTTGCAGGTATTAGTATTCCTGATGAACTGTTTACAGAACTTGCAGCTGATAAGGAAAAGACTAAGGCTGGTATTACAGGAATTGAAATCGCAGCAAGACTTATAAAAGAATGCAGACCATACTGCGAAGGTGTTCACATTATGTCTTTGGGTTGGGAAGCAAAGATTCCTGGTCTTCTTGAACAAGCAGGTATTAAGTAATATAATACCAACACAATGAAAGATTTTAATTACGAAAAGTACAGAAAAGCCAACTGGGATAATGAGGTTCTCGGGTTTATAGCTCAGCTTCATGAATTTAAGGGCAAGCAGGAAATGTTTTTAAGAAAAACATCTCTTGAACTTGAAAAGCTTACTGTTACTGCAAAGATGCAAAGTACAAAAGCGGCAAGTGCATTAGACGGAGTAAATGTAACAGAACTCAGGCTTAAGCAGCTTATGTCTGATAAAGCGTTTGCAAAGAATGCATCGGAGCAAGAAATATTAGGCTATAAGAATTCTCTGGAGCATATGCAAAAAGAATTTGATGCACTTCCATTAAGTGCAGAACTTGTAATGCAATTTTGCAATGAGCTTCTTACTTATCTGCCAGAGCTTGGCTACGATATGCAAAAGGATTTAGAAAACCTTTGCATTAATTACAATCAGCTGGTTAGCACTGGAGAGATAGATCCTCTGGTTGTTATTCCGCTTTTTGTTGCAGACTTTTTGGATTTAAATCCTTTCCCTGTTGCTAAAAATAGAATGGCACTTTTGCTTACAAATTTCCTTCTTTTAAAGAACGGTTATGTTATAGGCAAATATATTTCAATAGAAAAAATTCTCTGCGAAGACGGATTTAACAGCGAACTTTCTTTTATGAAGAATATGTTCGGAACTATCGTATCCGCTTACAGAGAATTCGAACGCAGAATGCGTTTACTTTCAGGTAAGATGTCGGCTAAGGAATTGGTTGAAAGAGCTGTTAGAACTCAATTCGGCGAATTCAATAAGCGCGACATTATGGAATTATGTCCTTCAATAGGAAGAGCGTCCGTAGAGAACGCTCTTACACAACTTGTTAATGAAGGTTCTATTCGCCGCAAAGGAAAGGGCAAAGCCACAACTTATTCAATCGGTCTTTATGACTGAACAATGTTTACGAGGCTTGTTGTTTCCTGATTGTATCTTGCGGCAATGATGTCTGCTACAGCCATAGCTGTATCAAGAGATGTCATGCATGGAATATGAAGATTCATAGCACGGCGATAAAGTGCTCTATAGTCTCCTACGGAGCTGTCCATTACATCGCCTGTGTAAACAATGTAATCCACCTTACCGTTATCCATCAAATCATAAATATCATTATTTTCCCATACATTATGCGCGGTTGTTACTTCAAGACCGCGCTTTCTTTGCTTCTTCGAGAGTTTCAACAGCGACTGCCTTAGGACGAGAGATTCCGATAGATCCAAGGAATGCATCGAAACGTTCTCTGTCTTCTGCTACGTCGATACCTTCTGCAGATGTACCAAGAATTCTTACGCCTGCTGCATCGAGTTTACCTGCAAGCTTGATTGCAGTCTGACCACCGAATGCAACTACTACGCCAAGTGGCTTTTCCTTCTTTACAACATTCATTACATCTTCAAAACCTACTGGTTCAAAGTAGAGTCTGTCTGCTGTATCGTAGTCTGTAGATACTGTTTCAGGGTTGTTGTTAATAATGATTACTTCGTAGCCGAGCTTTCTTAATACTTCTACGCACTTAACAGAGCTGTAGTCGAATTCAATACCCTGGCCGATTCTGATAGGGCCCGACCCAAGTACAAGAACTTTTTCTTTTCCACTTTCTTCGATAACTTCATCTACTGCATCGTCATCGAAAGAAGAGTAGTAATAAGGCATACTGCCGAAAGCACCCTTCATAGTATCTACACGCTTAAATTTAGCTGTAGCTTCGAATGGAATCTTGCTGCCGGAAAGCTGCTCTAAAGCATCGTTTGAATAACCGAATTTCTTTCCCTGCATATAGCTTTCTTTTGTAAGGCCATTTGCAATGGAGAGTTCGTAGTCTGCAAGATTCTTCATCTTTTCAACGAAGAATGGGTGGAACTTTGTAATATCGCAAATTTCTTCAACGCTTACGCCGCTCTTTCAAGAATTCTGCAGGCCTGAGTTCCTGCATAGTCGAATTCGGCTGCCTGACCTATAACTATAGGGCCGGATCCAATTACCATTACTTTCCTAATATCTTCTCTTCTTATAATTCTTATAATGTTGCAGCCATAACTGCTTTAATTGTGTGCATTCTGTTTTCTGCTTCGTCGAATACGATGGACTGTGGACTTTCGAATACGTCGTTAGCTACTTCCATGCAATCGAGGCCGAACTTTTCGTAAATCTGCTTTCCGATAGTTGTTTCAAGATCGTGGAATGCAGGCAGGCAATGCATAAACTTGCACTGTGGGCCAGCTACATTTAATACGTCCATAGTTACTCTGTATGGAAGAAGCTTTTCGATTCTTTCCTTCCAAACACTATCTGGTTCGCCCATGGATACCCAAACATCTGTATAGAGTACGTGTGCGCCCTTAGCAGCTTCGATAGGGGTGTCGGAGAATTCAACGGAGCCACCGCTTTCTTTTGCAAGATCCTTTGCAATTGCTGTAAGTTCTGCAGATGGTCTGTAGTCTTCTGGTGCGCAAAGAACAATGTTCATGCCCATCTTAGCGCAGCCTACCATAAGGGAGTTGCCCATGTTGTAACGAGCATCGCCGAAGTAAACAAGCTTCTTGCCCTTTAAATCTCCAAAGTGTTCCTTAACTGTAAGGAAGTCTGCAAGAATCTGAGTAGGGTGGAATTCGTTTGTAAGGCCGTTCCAAACTGGAACCCCTGCGTATTTAGCTAAAGCTTCTACAAGCTCCTGGCCATAGCCTCTGTATTCAATACCGTCGAACATGCGGCCAAGTACTCTTGCAGTGTCTGCAATGCTTTCCTTTTTACCAATCTGGGATCCGGATGGGTCGAGGTATACAGGGTGCATACCAAGGTCTGCGCCTGCAACTTCGAAAGCACAACGTGTACGAGTGCTTGTCTTTTCGAAAATGAGCGCAATGTTTTTGCCTTCAAACATGCGGTGCGGAATACCTGCCTTCTTTTCTGCCTTAAGCTTTGCGGCAAGGTCTAAGAGATAATTGATTTCTTCTGCTGAGAAATCAAGAAGCTTTAAAAAGCTTTTTCCTTTTAAATCAACCATGTGTATAAAATCCTCTAAAATGCATAAAATGTGAATAAAATTAACTAAAACTGAATATGTATGCAAATATGATAACATTAATATGTAATAAGTCAAGATTTTTATGAATATCGCTGAATAAAAATACATTTTGCGCTTGATTTATGCAGTGGGTTGTAGTATATTACCAACATTAATGTAAAAACACCATTCACGGAGGCAATAAAATGGAAAAGAAAGATATCAAGAAAATTGTACTTGCGTACAGCGGTGGATTAGATACATCCATCATTATTCCTTGGCTCAAGGAAAACTATAACAACCCTGAAATCATTGCGGTTTCCGGAAACGTTGGCCAGGCTGACGAACTCGAAGGCCTTGAAGAAAAGGCTCTTAAGCCAGGCGCATCCAAGCTTATCGTTCCAGATCTTGTAGATGAAATGGTAGACGAAGTTATCATTCCTTCTCTTAAGATGGATGCTAAGTACGAAACATACCTTTTAGGTACAGCTTTCGCAAGACCAGTTATCGGAAAGAAGCTTGCTGAAATTGCTATCGCTGAAGGCGCTGATGCTGTTTGCCACGGTGCTACAGGTAAGGGTAACGACCAGGTTCGTTTTGAACTTGCAATTAAGCGTTTTGCACCTGATATGAAGATTATCGCTCCTTGGAGAGAATGGGATATTAAGTCTCGTGACGAAGAAATCGACTACGCAGAAGCTCACAATGTTCCTCTCAAGATTTCCAGAGAAACAAGCTATTCTAAGGATAAGAACCTTTGGCACTTAAGCCACGAAGGTTTAGACCTTGAAGATCCAGCTAACGAACCAGATCTCGACAAGCCGGGCTTCCTCGAAATGTCTGTTTCCCCATACAAGGCTCCAGACGAACCAACATATGTAACAATCGATTTCGAAGCTGGTGCTCCAGTAGCTGTTAACGGCGAAAAGATGAAGGCTAGCAAGATTATCGAAAAGCTCAACGAAGTAGGTGGAGCTAATGGTATCGGTATCATCGATATCGTAGAAAACCGTCTCGTTGGTATGAAGGACCGTGGCGTTTATGAAACTCCTGGCGGATCCATTCTTTACTTTGCACACGAACAGCTTGAAATGCTTACAGTAGACAAGGATACACTCCATGAAAAGCAGAAGCTTGCTGTAGTTCTTGCAGACCAGATTTACAACGGAAAGTGGTACAGCCCACTTACAGAATGCCTCGTTGCTTTCGCTAACGAATCCAACAAGTATGTAACAGGTTCTGTAAAGCTTAAGCTCTACAAGGGCAACATTATTCCAGCAGGAACAACAAGCCCATACAGCCTCTATTCTGAAAACCTCGTAACATTCGGCGAATCCGATTACGATCAGGCTCAGTCTGCAGGATTTATTAATCTTTGGGGTCTGCCAACAAAGGTTCAGGCTTTAAGAGAGAAAGGTTTACTTTAATGGCAAAAATGTGGGCCGGACGCACATCCGGTGAAACAAATAAAATGGCGGATTCTTTCAATTCGTCTATATCCTTTGATAGTCGCATGTACAAGCAAGATATTACAGGCAGTATTGCCCATGCAAAGATGCGTGCTAAGTGCGAAATCATAACTGAAGAAGAAATGGCCCTCTTAGTTGAGGGCCTTAATGGCATTCTTTCCGATATCGAAAGCGGCGCTTTAACTTTCGACCCAAATGCTGAAGATATTCATATGTTTGTGGAAGAGGTTCTTACTGCAAGAATCGGTACAACAGGAAAGAAGCTTCACACTGCAAGAAGCAGAAACGACCAGGTGGCTTTAGACATCAGAATGTATCTTAGAGATGAGATAGATAAGATTTCAGCCATCATTGAAGACCTTATTAAGATTCTTTCCGAAAAGGAAGAAGAATACAAAGACACTATTATGCCGGGTTACACTCATCTTCAGCGTGCTCAGCCTATTACCTTTGGTATTCAGCTTGGTGCGTATAAGCAGATGTTTATGCGCGATGCTAGCAGACTTATTGACTGCAAGAAGCGTCTTAATATGTCTCCAATTGGTTGCTGCGCTTTAGCAGGAACAACATACAATACAGACCGTGCCTTTGAAGCCGGACTTCTTGGCTTCGATGGCGTAATTGAAAATACTATAGACGGAGTTTCTGATAGAGATTTTGCTCTTGAACTTTCATCTGTAATTTCAATTATCATGATGCATCTTTCAAGACTTTCCGAAGAAACAGTTCTTTGGACAAGCAGTGAATTTGGTTTTGTAACCTTAGACGATGCATTCACAACAGGTTCTTCAATCATGCCTCAGAAGAAGAATTCCGATATGGCCGAACTGGTTCGCGGTAAAACTGGACGAGTTTATGGCGATATGGTGGCTCTGTTTACAACAATGAAGGCTCTTCCTCTTGCCTATAACAAAGATATGCAGGAAGATAAGGAACAGATTTTTGATGCTGTAGATAGTGTTAAGGCATGTCTTGATATTTTCTGCGGAATGCTTTCAACAATGAAGGTAAATGCAGATGCTATGAAGGCTGCCGCAGCAGGCGGATTTATCAACGCAACAGATTTAGCTGACTATCTTGTAGTCAAGGGTTTGCCTTTCCGTGATGCCTACAAGATTTCCGGCTCAATTGTTGCTCGTTGCATTAAAGACCACTGCACATTGGAAACTCTTCCTCTTGATGTTTATAAGGAATACTCAGAATTATTTGCAGAAGATTTATTTACAGCAATCGATCTTCTCAACTGCGTAAAGCGCAGACAAAAGTAGTCAAATGAAGAATAAAAAGATAATTTATATCCTCTTTGCTGCTGCAGTATTCTGTGTGGCTATGAACGGAGGATTAGGATCAGGAACATTTTCTAACTACTATAGCGAAGTTTTCCACGTAACTACATCTCAGCGCGGATTCATTGAAATTCCAAGAGAAACACCGGGTATCCTGTGCGTATTTATCGTGGCACTCTTAAGTGGCCTTGGAAATATTAAAAAGGCCGTTGTTGCAGAAATTTTCTCCTTTGTGGGAATGCTCTGCCTTGGTCTTTTAACTCCAACATATGCGGTAATGCTTGCCTTCCTCTTTATCCAGAGCATAGGCGAACACCTTTATATGCCGCTCTTTGAATCTTTATCTTTAAAGTTTGCAGAGCCTGGCAAAGAAGGTTTGGCACTTGGTAAATACAAGAGCATTCAAACAGCAGGTTCACTTATCGCATCGCTTTTAGTATTTGTTGGTTTTAGATCAGGATTTTTCACTTATGCAAAGCCTATAATTCCATCTTATGTTTTAGCCGGAATATTTGGTGCTGTTGCATGCGGAATACTCTTCTATCTGTCAAAACAGGTTGAGGACAATCCTGAAACAACATCTAAAAAGATCGTTCTTAAAAAAGAATATATTCCATACTACGTAGTTACTTGTGCATATGGTACACAAAAGCGTATCAAAATTGTTTTTGCACCATGGGTAATAGTAAATCTTCTTGGAAAAGATGCCGGAACAATGGCGCTCCTTGCCATTGCGACCCACTTTATCGGCGTATTTGTATCCGTAATAATCGGTAAGATGCTTGATAAATGGGGCGTTAAGAAGCTTCTTGTAGTTGAGGGTTGCTTTATTGTCGTAATATTCGTAGTAATGGGACTTGTTGCTAAAAGTCTTGTGGCAGGCACACTTGGTAATAGCGCACTTGTATATGTTGCTTATCTGCTCTGCGCTACATTCGACAAGTTTGCCATTGTTCATTCCTACCTTATGAAGAGCCTAGCTCTTTGCAAGGAAGACGTTACAATGAGCTTCTCTGCAGGACTTTCATTAGACCATGTTGTAGCAATTATGGTTTCCCCAGTAATGGGTCTTATTTGGGACAATGTTGGTCCTCAATTTGTGTTCTATTTAGCAGCTATAACAGGGGTCGCACAGTGCATTGCTTCGGCTATGGCAAAAACCAAGAAATAGCGGTCCAAACCCTGTTTTTTACTTGACTTCAACACTGTTAGGTGCTAAAGTATATAAGAATAAAAAAGGACCCACCGTGGTACGGTGGGTTTCTTATTGTAAAGGAGAAAAACAAATGAAAAAAGTATTATCAATCGTACTTGCTCTCTGCATGGTATTCAGCTTTGCAGCTTGCGGCAAGAAGGCTGATCCACAGCCGCAGGAACAGCCAAAGCCAGAAGAAAAGAAGTTCACAGTTGGTGTTTGCCAGCTCGTAGCTCACCCAGCTCTCGACGCTGCTACACAGGGATTCCAGGATGCTCTTAAGGAAGCTCTTGGCGACAAGGTTACATTCGATGTACAGGTTGCATCCGGAGACCTTTCCACATGCACAACAGTTGTAAACACACTTCTTTCCAAGAAGGTAGACCTCATCATGGCTAACGCTACACCAGCTCTTCAGGCTGCTGCAGAAGCTACAAAGGACGTTCCAATCCTTGGTACATCCGTAACAGAATACGGCGTTGCTCTTGATCTCGCTACCTTCACAGGCGTTGTAGGCAGAAACATTTCCGGTACCTCCGACCTTGCTCCTCTTGATAAGCAGGCTGCAATGATTAAGGAATGGTTCCCAGCTGCTAAGACAGTTGGTCTTCTTTACTGCTCCGCAGAAGCTAACTCCAAGTATCAGGTAGTTACAGTTGCTGATGAACTCAAGAAGCTCGGAATCGAATCCAAGGAATATGCATTCGCAGACTCCAACGATCTCTCCGCAGTAACAGCTAAGGCTTGCTCCGAAGTAGACGTTATCTACGTTCCAACAGACAACACATGCGCAGACAATGCTGAAACAATCAGAAACGTTGTAGAACCAGCTAAGATTCCAGTAATCGCTGGCGAAGAGGGTATCTGTGCAGGTTGCGGTGTTGCAACACTTTCCATTTCTTACTATGACCTTGGTGTTGCTACAGGTAAGATGGCTGCAGAAATCCTTGCTAATGGCGCTGACATCACAAAGATGCCTATCGGATATGCTGCTACACAGACACAGAAGTACAACAAGGAACTCTGTGCTGCTTATGGCCTCACAGCTCCTGCAGGATACGTTGCTATTGAGTAATTTATCTGGCAAAGCAAATTAAGAAATTTCCCTTACTAAACGAATGGAGTAAATTATGCACATTTTTAGCGTATTTTTCGCAGCTCTCCCTGGGGCAGTTGCTCAGGGCTTAATATGGGGCATTATGGCTCTGGGTGTACATATTACCTTTAGAGTCCTTAATGTATCAGACCTTACTGTTGATGGTTCTATTGCCACCGGCGGTGCCGTTTGTGTAATGCTTGCAAGAAGCGGAGTAAATGTACCACTTTCTATGTTCTGCGCTTTTGTTGTAGGCATGCTCTGTGGTTTAGTAACTGGATTATTACACACAAAGTGCGGAATACCTGCCATCTTGGCAGGTATTCTGACACAGCTTTCCCTCTATTCTATTAACCTTAGAATTATGGCAAGCAAGTCAAATACACCTATCAGTGTAGACAAATATCCACTCGTTGTTTCCCAGAGATTCGTAAGAAGTCTTAACGCAAACAACCCTCTAATTTTCCTTGTAATTGCTATTCCACTCATAATAATGATTCTTTATGCTTTCTATGGCACAGAAATCGGTTGTGCATTTAGAGGCACAGGTAACAACGTAAGAATGGCAAAGGCTCAGGGAATTAACACAAATGTAATGACAGTATTCGGCCTTATGCTTGCAAATGGTCTTGTTGCTCTTTCTGGTTCACTGCTTGCTCAGTATCAGGGTGCTGCAGACATCAATATGGGTCGTGGTGCTATCGTAATCGGCCTTGCCGCAGTAATTATCGGCGAAGTAATTTTCGGTCGTATATTTAAGAATTGGGCGCTCAGAATGCTTGCAGTAGTATTCGGCGCAGTAATTTACTACCTGGTGCTTCAGTTCGTACTGACACTTGGTCTTAACACAAACGATCTTAAGCTCTTCACAGCTATTATCGTAGCTATATTCCTCTCCGCACCTAAGCTTAAGAAAGGAAGTATTCAGTAATGCTCGAAGTAAAAAATGTTTTTAAAACCTTTAACAAAGGAACAGTCAACGAAAAAGTTGCTTTAAATGATTACAGCATTACTCTTGAAGACGGCGATTTTGTAACAGTAATCGGCGGAAACGGTGCTGGAAAATCTACAGCAATGAACGCAATCTCGGGAACATTCCCGGTTGACTCAGGCTCTATCGTTATTGATGGAGTTGATATAACAAACATGCCAGAACATAAGCGTGCTAAGTACATTGGCCGTGTATTCCAGGATCCTATGATGGGTACTGCTCCTGACATGTGGATTGAAGAAAACCTTGCCATCGCTTTAAGACGTGGCCAGAAGCGCAGTTTAAAGTGGGGTATTACAAACAAAGAAAGAGAAATGTTTAAGGAGGCTCTGTCTGTACTTGGCCTTGGTCTTGAAAATAGACTCTCTACTAAGGTAGGTCTTCTTTCAGGTGGCCAAAGGCAAGCTCTCACACTCATTATGGCTACTATTAAAAGACCTCAGCTTCTTCTTTTAGACGAACACACTGCAGCGCTCGACCCAAAGACAGCTGCTACAGTACTTGAAATTTCCGACAGAGTAGTCAAAGATAATAACCTTACAACACTTATGGTAACTCATAATATGCAGAATGCTATTGACTATGGTAACAGACTCGTTATGATGAATCAGGGAAGAATTATCTTCGATGCAAGAGGCGAAGAAAAGAAGTCTCTTACAGTAGCAGATCTTCTCGCAAAGTTCCATGCAGTGGGCGGAGATGTATCCGATTCAGCTGTTTTAGGCGACTAAGTCCCCAAAAACATTGAAATAGCAAGCCTTAAAGGACATTAAATGTGCAAAAACCTATTGACAATCTTTCTATATGATAGTATTATCATCGGTGCGTCCTAAGATTAGGGTTGCAGTTAAATATTTTTTAACAGTGCTGAAAATGATGCTCGACATTAACATCAGAGTAGGCGCCGAACGTGTTGCCGAAAGGCAAGCAAGTAGACAAGGAGGTATAAAATGTCATACATTGCAAAACCTTCTGAAATCGAAAGAAAGTGGTGGATCCTCGACTGCGAGGGCAAGACACTTGGTAGACTTTGCACAGAAGCTGCTATGATTCTCAGAGGAAAGAAGAAGCCAACTTACACACCATTCCTTGATTGCGGAGATTATGTAATCATCATCAACGCTGACAAGATTCAGGTTACAGGTAAGAAGGGCACAGATAAGATCTATGAACACCACTCTGGTTTCCCAGGCGGACTCAAGGAAGCATCTTTTAACGAAATGATGGCTAAGGATTCCACAAAGGTTATCCGCCATGCAGTTAAGGGTATGATGCCAAAGGGACCACTCGGAAGACAGATGTTCAAGAAGCTCAAGATTTATGCTGATGCAAACCATAAGCATGAAGCTCAGAAGCCAGAAATTTGGAACTTTTAATTAGGAGGTAACTTAAATGGCAAAAATGCAGTATGCCGGCACAGGCAGAAGAAAGTCCTCCGTTG
>JAKSSI010000129.1 GCA_024403175.1 Clostridia bacterium | reverse complement strand
TGGATCTATGCTTGAGCGTGGTAAGGCTTATATTATTAAGGCTGGAACTATTATTCTTGTATGTAACACTGTAGTACAGATTATGCAGTCATTTGATACACATTTTGCAGTTGTCGAGGAAGGCATGGAAAATACATCTATTCTTGCAACAATTGCAACTCCATTTGCTTATCTTTTAGTACCAGTTGTAGGTATTGCAGCTTGGCAGCTTGCAGCAGCGGCTATTACAGGTTTTATTGCAAAGGAAAATGTTGTAGGAACTCTTGCAGTATGCTATGCAATCACAAACTTTATTGATACTGAAGAACTAGAATTGATATCTGGCGGAAGCGAAGTAGCTGCCGTTATGGGACTTACAAAAGTAGCGGCTCTTGCTTTCCTTATGTTTAACCTTTATACTCCTCCTTGCTTTGCTGCCATTGGGGCATTAAACTCTGAACTTAAGAGCGGAAAATGGCTCCTTGGCGCAATTTCTCTCCAATTAGCTACGGGATATACAATAGGTTTTATTGTTTACCAGGTCGGAACCTTTATTACAACAGGTAGTTTAGGTGCAGGTTTTGTAGGCGGATTAATTGCAGTACTTGCTTTTGCCGGAATCATCAGTTCACTTATAATTAGAGCAAACAGACAAATCGATGTTGAATACGCTTTGGGTTAGTCAAAGGGGGATTATCCATGGAAAATATAGTAATAATTGCTGTATTAGTAATTATTGTTGGTTCAGCATGCGGATTTATTTGGAAATCAAAAAGGAGCGGAAGAAAATGTATAGGATGTCCGTCAGGAGGCGCATGCTCCTGTTGCAAAGAGCATTCGAATTCTTAGCAAGTAAGATTAAGATAAATAATTAAATAAGGTTTTTCCACCCCCATATTAATACTACAAATGGGTGCAAAAGAGGAATGAATATGGTATATTTTGCGTAGGATGGTACACGTTTCAAAAGCAAAATTTCATTTACCGGGTTTGTTCGAGTTTTATGAACTTTACAAACTATTCATTCCTCTTTTCTATTTGCATAAAGAGTACTTTTACGATTGGGCGGAAATTGATTCTGTTTATGGTGCTCCTGCTGGATATCTTTGGGGTGGTGGCCGCGTGGGCTTTGGCGAAGACGATATAGACGGCATGCTAGATTTGCTTAAGGAATATGGCATTTCAGCAAGGCTTACGTTTAGTAATTCGTTGCTAAAAGAAGAGCATTTAACTGATAAACGCTGTAATGGACTGTGCGCTAAGATTAATGACTTCTCTGGCGCGTATGGATGCCCTAAGAACGGCGTTATTGTCCATTCTAACGTACTTTTAGAGTACTTAAAGCATAATTACCCAAATCTATATTATGTATCTTCTACAACTAAGGTTTTGACGGATTTTAAAGATCTTAAGACAGAGATAGGGCGCACAGAATTTGATTATGTGGTGCCTGATTTTAGGCTGAATAAGGATTTTGAGAATCTGAAGTTCTTGCCTCAGTCTGAAAAAGATAAAGTGGAGTTTTTATGCAATGAATGCTGCTGGGTGGGTTGCAAAGATAGAAAGGCTTGCTATGAAAATGTTAGCTTAAAGTCTTTAGATGCAGACTGTAAAGACCATATTTGTAAGGCTCCTAATGCTGCCGAAGGCTACAAGTTTTCTTCAGCTATGAAGAATCCAAGTTTTATAGGTCTTAACGATATTAAAAATGTTTATATGCCTATGGGTTTTTCTAATTTTAAGATAGAGGGCAGGGGGCTTGGCAGTGCAGTTGTATTGGAATTTTTGCTGTACTATTTGGTAAAGCCTGAGTATCAGTTAAATGTTAGAGAGGCTATTTATTTAGATAGCAGTTTAGATCTGTTTTAAAAGCACCGAGGGAATTAATCCTCGGTGTTTTTTTCTACTCTTTTTGAACTTTTCCAAATTGGAAAAGTTCGCGCCTCAAATAGATTTGCTGTGCTGTTTTGCACTTTGTTAAACTTGAAACAAGCCATTATTCGTTATTATTTTTATGATTTTTAGGAGGTAAAAAATGGCTCAAGCAAAGAAAAAGTTAGGTGCTAGCTATTACGTGTTAATAGCAATCGGTCTTATCCTTATGTTCTTTGGATCTAAGATCGTTCCACTCTGGGGCCCAATGACAGAAACAGGCGTTGCAATGCTCTGCGTATTCGTTGGTCTTCTCATTCTCATTACCGTATCTGGCGACCTCATTTGGCCATCTTGCGCTGCATTTATTGCAACAATTCTCTGTGGCTACATGAACGCTGCAACAGCATCCATGAACTTTATCGGTACATCCGTAATTCTTCAGATGGTAGCTGTAAACGTAATCTGCTCTGCTCTTAGAGAAACAGGAGCTGGTCAGGTTCTCGCTAAGAAGATGCTCTCTGCTCCTTTCGTAAAGGGCAAGCCTCTTGTTTTCTCCGCATTTTTCCTCGTAACATTCCTCATTGCTGACGTATTCCTTTCCACATTCGGCGGAATCATCTTCTCCTTTGCTGTATTTGACAGTATCGTAGAAGCATTAGATCTTAAGAAGGATGATCCATACGTTCAGATGATGACACTTGGTCTTTACCTCGCTGGTATGCTTGGTTCTTCCATGCTTCCATTCTCTGGAATGGTTCTTGGTATTACAAATGCATTCAACGCAGCTGTAAGCCCACAGGGATTCCAGTTTAATGCTGCTGTATACATTGTATGCGCATTAATCGTTGGTATCTGCTTCATGATTGTTTACTCACTTTCCATGAAGATTTTCAAGTGCGACATGAGCAAGATTAAGGAACTCGACGTAACAACACTTAAGTCTCTCCAGAGTGTATCTAACAACTTCAACAAGAGACAGGTTGCTCTTCTTGCTTCCTTCATCTTTGGTATTGCATACTCCTTCGCACTTCTTCTCATTCCAAAGACAGTTTCTTGGTATGCTAAGTTTGCATCCATCACACAGGCTGGTTGGTTCGTACTCGTAATCGTAATCCTTTCTATCGTAAGAATGGATGGCGAACCACTCATGAACCCAGCTAAGCACTTCAAGGAAGGCGCTATTTGGGGATTCATTATGACAGTTGGTATGTTCTCTATCATCGGCGGAGCTCTCTCCAACAATGATCTTGGATTCAAGACATGGCTCACAGCAGTTATGCAGCCACTCTTCTCCAACATGTCTCTCCCAGTATACCTTCTCCTCATCGTTGCTGTTTGCGCAGTAGTTACAAACTTCTTCTCCAACATGGCAACAGGCGTAATCGTATCTTCCCTTACAGCTCCATTTACAATTGCTTTCGCACAGAGTGGCGTTAACATTTCTGTAATTGGTACAGCTATTGCATTCTCCTCCATGTTTGCATATATCACATATGCAGCTGCAGGTCCTGCTCCAATTCTTCTTGGTAAGGAAGGCATTACACCAAAGTTTATCTACACAAAGGGTCTTGCAATTCTCCCAATCTACATCGTAGTTGCAACAGTACTGTTCTCTATCATGGGATTAGTATTCTAAATAAAAACACACAAATTATAGAAGGGTAAAAACAATGGAAATTAACAACTTTTGCAAAACATTATACTGTGAAGTAGCTGTTGTAGGCGGCGGCGTAGCAGGTGTGTCCGCAGGTATTCAGGCTGCTCGTATGGGCAAGCACACAATGATCTTTGAAAAGGGCACAACTCTCGGTGGTATCGCTACAAACGGTTATGTACCACAGATTGCTGGCGGTATTGAAGGTATTTGCCTTGAATTCGCTCAGAGACTTGATAAGATGGGTCAGCTCAGAAAGATCGACCCAAGCAAGGATTACTACAGAAACCCATCCTTCGAACCAGAATACGGTAAGATTGTATTCGAAGATATGTGCCTCGAATCCGGAGCGAGAGTAATCTATGACTCTACTCTCAGCACTGTTGAGATGAAGGAGGAAGGTAACATTAAGGACCTTATCTTCTACACAAAGGGTGGATATGTAAAGGTTATCGCTAAGATGTACATTGATGCTACAGGTGACGGCGACCTTGCTGCTCTTGCTGGCGTTCCTTTCGAAGTAGGTGGCGTAGACTTTGCTGGTCTTAACATCGCTTCTACACAGGGTTCCCGTTGGGCTAACGCAAACCTTACAAAGTACATGGAAGCAGAAGCTAAGTGGAAGGCTGATCAGATTGCTGCTGGC
>JAKSSI010000128.1 GCA_024403175.1 Clostridia bacterium | reverse complement strand
GTGTGAGAGGTCGGGAAAATTTATTTAATTTTCCCTCCTACTCGATTGTGAAGATTTTGTTAAGTAAATTAGCACTCTATTGAATAGAGTGCTAAAAAGTGCTATATTGTATGAGTCAAATGAAAAAGAGGTACTAAAATGGCAAAGAAACAATTTAAAACAGAATCTAAAAGACTTTTAGACATGATGGTTAATAGCATCTATACAAACAAGGAAATCTTCCTTCGTGAAATCATTTCCAACGCAAGCGATGCTATTGATAAGATTTATTTTAGATCACTTACAGATACAACAGTTGGTCTTCCTAAAGAAAAGTACGAAATTAGAATTACAGCCAACAAAGAAGCAAGAACTCTTGCAATTGAAGATAATGGCTGCGGTATGAGTGCTGAAGACCTTGAAAAGAACCTTGGTACAATTGCTAGAAGTGGTTCTTTAGAATTTAAAGCTGGTATTGAAAAGAACTCTGAAATCGATGTTATTGGTCAGTTTGGTGTAGGTTTCTACTCTGCATTTATGGTTGCAGATAAGATTGTTGTTGAATCGAAAACTTACGACTCTGAAGAAGCAAATAAGTGGGAATCTTCTGGTGCAGATGGCTACACAATTACACCTTGCGGAAAGAATATGCCTGGTACAAAGGTTACTCTTTATATTAAGGCAGATACAGAAGATGAAAACTATTCAAACTACCTTGAAGAATACACAATTCGTACACTGATTAAGAAGTACAGCGATTTCATCCGTTATCCTATTATGATGTTCACAAGCGAAAGAAAGCTTAAAGAGGGTAGCACAACAGAGTACGATGAAGTAATTACAGATACAACACTTAACAGCATTACTCCAATTTGGAAGCGCAATGTTTCTGAAGTTGATGAAGAAACTTACAACAACTTCTATCAGGACAAATTCTATGATTTCGAAAAGCCAATTACATACGTTAAGCAGAAGGTAGAAGGTCTTGTAGAAGCCGATGCACTGCTTTTCATTCCGGCTCGTGCTCCTTATAACTGCTATTCTAAGGAATACGAAAAGGGCCTGCAGCTTTATTCTAGCGGCGTTATGATTATGGAAAAGTGCGCAGATCTTCTTCCTGACTATTTCAGCTTTGTAAAGGGTGTTGTAGATAGCCCAGACCTTTCTCTTAATATTTCAAGAGAAATTCTTCAGCAAGATAAGCAGCTTAAGGTTATTGCAAAGAACATTGAAACAAAAATTAAGACTACACTCGAAGGACTTCTTAAGAACGACCGCGAAAAATATGAAACATTCTTTAATGCCTTTGGTTCTCAGCTTAAGTTTGGTGTTTATAACAACTATGGTATGCACAAGGCTGTTCTTCAAGACCTGCTTCTCTTTAAGTCTTCCAATGGTAAGATGGTAACTCTTAAAGAATATGTAGACGGCATGCAGGAAGGACAGAATAAGATTTACTATGCTGCTGGCGTTTCTGAGGAACAGATTGCAACCCTTCCTCAGGTGGCTGCAGTTAAGGCTAAGGGATTTGAAATTCTTTACTTAACTGAAGAAGTAGATGAATTTGCAATTCAGATGATGATTAATTACGCTGAAAAGGAATTCTCCAATGTTTGCAGCGATGAACTTGATATTGCAAGCGAAAGCGAAAAAGAAGATATCAAGAAGGAAAATGAAACAAGTGCAGATATGCTTAAGTTTATGAAGGAAGCTATTGGTGGCGCACTTACAGAAGTTAAGCTTACAAATGATTTAGTAGACTATGCTGCTGCAATTTCTAATGAAGGCAATATTTCCGCTAATATGGAAAACACACTTAATGCAATGCCAGGTGCAGATGGAAACTTTAGAGCAAAGCTTGTTCTTAAAGTTAATGTAAATCATCCAATTGTTGAAAAACTTAAGAATCTTTATGCTACAGATCAGGAAAAGCTTAAGGTTTACAGCAAGATTATCTACGAAAATGCAAGACTTATTTCAGGTCTTAGCATCGAAAACGTAGCAGAATTCAGCAAGAACATCAGTGATTTAATGTAAAGGAGAAACTTAATGAAAATATTACTTCTTAATGGTTCGCCAAGAAAAGGCAATACAGTTGCTTTGCTTAATGCTTTTGCTGAAGGTGCAAAAGAAGGCAATGAAATTGAAGTTTTAGACTGCGATAAGCTTAATATTAGCCCATGTAAGGGTTGCGATGCTTGCAATCTTGAAAAAGGCTGCGTGGCAAAAGATGATTCAACTAAGATTGTTGATAAGCTTGTAGATGCAGATTTAATTGTTTTCGGTTCTCCTGTTTATTGGTGGGGAATTACAGCACAGCTTAAGATTTTAATTGATAAATGTTACTGCCGAGGCAGACTTCTTAAGGACAAGAAGATTGGCGTTCTTACAGTTGGTGCTGAAGTTACAACAGATGAAGAATACAAGCTTATTCAGCGTCAGTTTGAATTGATTTCAGACTTCCTTAATTGGACTGTTGAATTCTATAAACCGTATTCAGCATCTGGTAAGGATGAAATCGCAAATAACAATGAAGTAATCGCAGAACTTAATAAATTAGGCAGCGAATACACAAATAAGTAAATAGCATTTTAACTGGGTCGTTATGACCCAGTTTTTGTTTTGTAAACAAATATATTTAAAGGGTATGGTATAATTTATACATAGGTTTAATTGTTATTTAATTTGGAGATACTTATGATAAAGTTTTTCAATAAAAGTTTAATAACACTTTTAGCAATTAGTATGATACTAAGTTTTTCTGCATGTTCAAAAAAAGAAGACCCATTGTCAACTGAAAGTGGTGAAACACAAGAACAGCAGAAGCCAGAGGGAAACAATACTCCTGAACCTGAGGTTCAAGTTCCTGTTGAAATAGACAATAATTATCCTGCAAATACAGATGATTTATTTGGCCCTAAATATTTAGAAGATTTAAACGCTTACGACAATCTTAGCGAAACTATTATTGTTGATGATGGCAGTGCTGAATCTAAATTTGTTTTAGCCGAGCTTCATCGAATTGCAAAAGATGATTGGCATTCATATGAAATAGAATATGCTAAGGATTATAAAACCTTTGCCGCTTATAGTATCAATATTGATGATAAAAACGCTAAAGAAGGGGTCAAAATATACAGATTAGAATATGGTTTCAATCCTAAAGATTCAAAAGTTATATTGCCATATGATTGCGAGTATGATGGCAGTTATTATAGACGACCATATATCAATTTTCTAGTTGCCGCATACGATGATGAAGGATTTAAAACTATTAGATTTGTATCTGATTACAATCTTCGTAATGAGTATTCAACAGAGGCATTACTTTCAAAATATACAAGCCCATATAGAGCCGCAGCGATGGAATTATATGATTGGCATCTTGAAGTAAAAAATCTAGTTATTCCTGTAATAGATTATGCCGCAATTTTTAGTTCTGAAGAAAACATTGCAAAGGTAAAAGAAGCTTTAATGAACTATTACAATGGCAATGCTGAAATAGATGATATTGCATATTATAGTTATACCGGCTACGATGAGGGTTCTTATGTTGCATACAAGGTATCAATAAAGAAGAGTAACGCCACTGATTTTGAAAAATATATTTATATTGTTTCGTATGACTTAGAAGGAGTAAGCGATATTATAGCAGCCGAAATTCCCGAAGGGGGCTTTGCTGACGCAGATTCTTATGTTGTAGAAGAAATAATGAATTTATTCTACAAGGATGCATCTATTCGAATTGATCCTTACGGTTTTTCATATGGCCCAGGTTCCAATACATCATTCTTTGGATTTCCTGTAGCTGAGACGAAAAAAAAAAAAAAGATGGATTGGTCTGATGCTATTTTTACTGAAGGTTCCTATTGGTTTACTGTTGAGTATAAGAATTTCAAAGCAGTATGTTATTACGAAGCTGAATCTCGCAAAGATACAGTATATGAAATTACCACATCCAGAAGCGATATATGTACTTACAGAGGTACAAGGGTCGGCGATAGTGTTGATAAACTAAAGGAACTTTATCCAGAACTGATTCTTTTAGATAAGAACATGTATGTAGATGAATATCATCCTGGAGGAGATATATATTTCTTCGACCCAAGCGACCCAGAAAATTCCGACTACGGCTTTGGAATAAATGTAGTATTCTATTGCGACAATGGAAAAGTATCAGCAATAA
>JAKSSI010000127.1 GCA_024403175.1 Clostridia bacterium | reverse complement strand
TACAGTCGTTATATTCAAAAGACCTATAGATAGAGGAGTAGTTGTATTCTCTGAAATTTTAATTTTAATATTTCTCTTTTTTATACCGTAGATGCCCTGCATATTTTCCCAAAGCTGACGGATCTTTGCATCTTCAAGATTCTTTGCATTGTGTAGCAATCTAAATCTAAAAGCGAAATGTCCAATTAAATAGTAAGCAAATACTCCTGCAGCAATAATAATCCATACAAATGCAGCCTTTTGTAAAGGAATGCGGCCAATATCAAAAGTTAGCTTTGGCTTATCTAAGATCATATAGTTGTGAAGAGTAAGGTATAAAAAGTTTGGCAGTAGCCATAATACTGCAACCGTCTTAGCTGAAATATATTTTCTTATTAGTGGCAAAACAAGAATAAGTATTAAGAAGAATATCGATATATTTAATATTATTCCAAACAAAAGAGGTAACGCGCTATTTAGTGTAATTCTTGTATTATCAAGCAATGCTATTGCTCCTAAAAGCAAGAAGAATATTAATATCAGTGATGGAGGAATAACTGCCCCATATTTTTTTCTAGGGTCTAGTTCTTCTTCGAATGGCAGACGAATCCTGTCTCTATTTATAATTCTATACGCACAAGTTCCACCATATATTAAAGCTGCAACTAACCTAAGCATTATATAGCTGTTCATTACTTAATCTCCTCGAGGTATTTCTTAAGCTCTAAAAGATCTTTTTTGCTGATTCCGCTGTCGCAAAGGGCAGAAGCAAATGCAGACATGCTGCCACCACAAGTTTTCTTTATGAAATCATTGCTTTCATTCTTTAAATAGTCGTGGCGCTTAACTAAGGCTGAGTACACATTGGCATTGCCAATCTTTTCGACTTTTATAAATCCCTTATCTGCCAATCTTGAAAGAAAAGTTAAAAGGGTAGTCATAGCCATTTTATGACCCTTAAACAGAACGTCTTCAATTTCTTTTCTTGTTGCACTGCCATCTATGGTCCAGAGGGCTTGCATTACTTCAAGTTCGCCATCGGATATCTTTTTAAAATCTATTTTTTTGCGCATTTTTGCTGCTCCTTCTACATTTGTAGTAATTATTCTACAAATGTAGAGAAAAGTCAATACAGCAGTTTTTAGTTGACAAATATGTCGTCATAATATATATGGTAATCATAATATTTTTTAGGTGACAACAAATGTGCACAAGCTTAGTTTCAAATCGTAAGAAAACAATTATAGGATGGAATCTGGATATCTTGGATATGGAACATCGTGTCCGCAAATGTTCGGATGGTGTTTATATTGAAATAAATGACGCAACAGAAGGGTGGCTGCCATTGTTTGGTGCGAATAACAGAGGTGACTTTGTTGGTATGCCTACTTGCTGGCCTTTTGATGAACGAAGTAATCCAAATGGACTTTCTGAAAACATCATTATGCTTGATATAGATTTGCTGCTCAAGAAAAAAAGTTTACAGGAGATTCGCTCCATAGTTGAGAAGACTCCTGTGTCTAGTGTTCCAGGGCTTACATTTATGGGGTCGTTATCGGATTCTGAGGGTAATGTTCTTCATATAATTCCAGGGCAAGGTTATAAATACTATGAGAAGCCCGTATACCAGGTGCTAACTAATTTTTCGCCGTTTAAAGGGCGTAGCGAAGAGCATCCTTGGATGGGTTACGATAGATATGAGATTGCAACCCAAATGCTTAAAAGTGCAAGTGATGACTTTGATGTAGAGGATTGTTTTGCAATTTTGAAAAAGACAGCGCAGACTGTTTGCCCAACAGTGGTAACTATGGTCTATGATGTTACAGATAGAGTTGTCTATTGGTGTGAACATCGTAACTGGAACGACATTAAGAGTCTAAAGTTTGAATAGGGAAATTAGAATTTGGTCTAATGGCATACTGAAAAAATAATTCTTGCATTTAACGCTTTAAAGTACTAAAATGTAATAGATAGAAAAAGGCAAGGGGGTCCAGAATTTTGGGCCCCTTTTCGTTATAGTATTTTGAGAGGTATAAAAATGGAACATTTAGAATTGTTGGATAGGGCCGACGTTGTAAATGAATTGCTGGCAAGGTACGGCGTAAAATTTGGCATTTACAAAAACAATGTTTTTAAGGAACAGCTTTTCCCATTCGACGCTATTCCTCGAATCATTGAAGCCGATGAATTTGATTATCTTGAAAAGGGCTTAAAGCAGAGAGTTGTTGCTTTAAATATGTTCTTAAAAGATATTTATTCAAAGAAGCAGATTGTAAAAGATGGCGTTATTCCTCAGGACTTTATCTTTGCATCCAGTGGATATATGGCTGAATGCGAAGGTGTAGTTCCACCAAAGGATATCTATTCACATATTTCCGGTATAGACCTTGTAAAAGGTAAAGACAATAAGTGGTACATTTTAGAAGATAACTTAAGAGTTCCATCTGGTGCCTCTTATCCTATGATTGCAAGAGATCTTTGCCGTCGTTCATCTCCAGACACTTTCACAGACCTTAAGATTGAAGACAACAGAAATTACGCTAAGCTTTTAAAGCGCACTATGGACAATGTAAACGTAGGCGGTCTTAACGTAATTCTTACACCTGGTAGATATAATGCAGCTTATTTCGAACACAGCTATCTTGCTGAAAAGACTGGTGCACAGCTTGTAAACGGTCAGGAGCTTATTGTTGAAGACGATATGCTCTTCTTTAAGACTGCAGATGGCAAGAAGGAAAGGGTCGGCGCTGTTTACCGCAGAATTTCCGATGAATATCTCGACCCAATGAATTTCAACCCAGAATCTCTTATTGGTATTCCTCATATTTACGATGTATTTAAGAAGGGCAATGTAGCTCTTATCAATGCGCCTGGTAACGGTGTGGCAGACGACAAGGGTATTTATTACTTTGTTCCTAAAATGATTAAGTACTATCTTAATGAAGAGCCAATTCTTTCTAATGCTCCAACATATCTGCCATTCTATAAAGAAGACTACGACTATGTACTTGCAAACTTCGACAACCTTGTCTTAAAGGATGTAGCAGAAGCTGGCGGCTATGGCGTAGTATTCGGCAACACTATGACAAAAGAACAGAAAGAAAACTTCCTTAAGCTTCTTGAGGCAGAACCAAGAAGATTCATTGCTCAGGAAGTTATTGATTTCCAGGATCTTGATATACTCGAAGGCAAAGAAAAGCTTCCAAGAAAGGCTGATTTAAGAGCCTTCGTTCTTATGGCAGACGAACCACTCGTTTGGAAGAGCGGACTTACAAGATTCTCTAGAAATCCAGATTCATTTATTGTTAACTCATCTCAGGGAGGAGGATTTAAGGATACATGGGTATTATCTCGATAGAACAGGCTGATCGCCTTTATTGGCTCGGTAGATATACAGAAAGAGTTTATACAACTCTTAGACTTTTCTCAGTAAGCTTCGATAGCCTTATTGACGGCATTGCAGATAGCTATGTAGATTTCTGCAAGAGCATTGATATTCCTAATGTTTACGCTGATAAGAGGGATTTTGTAAAGCGTTATCCTTTTGATACAGAACTTCCTGATTCAATCATCAGCAATTTAAATCGTGCTTACGACAATGCTATCGTTTTAAGAGAAAGCATTGGCTCAGAATCTTTAGCATTTATTCAGCTTGCAATTTACGCAATGAATAAGGCTGCAAATAGCAAGGCTCCACTTATAGAACTTCAGAAGGTAAGCGATGTCCTTCTTGCTTTCTACGGTATTGCCGACGACCAAATTGATAGCGAAAACGTAAGAAATATTATCAAGGCTGGTAAGCGTATCGAACGCATCGATATCTATGCAAGACTTGGTATGGGCAAGAAAGAGCTTGCAAGAGAAGTTCACCGTATGGCTCCAAGAGTAAGAAAGAGCGGTCTTGATTACAACAAGGAAAAGCTTGAAAGTGTAGAACGCTTAATTGAAGAGGAAGAACTCGACTATTACAAGATAGTATCGGAAGTAGAATCAATTTTCTAAATATTAAAACGGAAGGAGGCAGTATTTATGAAGAAGCTTCATTTTACGTATAATATGCAGATTGACTATTCCAATCCTATTTCAAAATGTCACTTTACAATTAAATGCATTCCTAAAAACACAAAAAGACAAACTATAGAAAACGTACAAATAAAACTCAGTCCGGATGTGCCGTATTCCTGCGGCACAGCTGGGCTGAGGAATACACAAATCTACGGCGCAGCTTCCCTAGAGCATACAAGCTCTATCTTCAGCATT
>JAKSSI010000126.1 GCA_024403175.1 Clostridia bacterium | reverse complement strand
TTTTCGAAGCACTATTTATCGGAGGGTAGTCGAAACTCGTAAACAGGCTGCGAAGCCCGATTTTGAGGGCTAAGCAGAATGTGCACGAGGTTCAGCGTGAAGCCCGAAGATTAGTGCTGAGAGAATAATACGTTGCTCTTTTTACAATTTCAAAAAAGAAAAAAGACGCTCGCGTCCGAGCGTCTTTTTATTTTCTTGTCTTTAGCTAAAGTGAAGTTCAATTATTCTTCTACTACTGCCTTGCCATCATAATAGTTGCAGTTTGGGCAAACGCGGTGTGGAAGCTTTGGTTCGTGACACTGTGGGCACAGGGAAAGAGCTGGAGAGTTCTTCTTCATGTTTGCATGCTTTCTCTGGCTTGTGATAGCCTTAGACGTTTTTCTCTTTGGTGTTGCCATTGAGAATCACCTCCTTATTTCATAAAATTGACTTATCAATTATATTTGAACTAAAAAGTCTTGTCAAGCCTTATTTTGTAACGATTGCATATGTATCCATAGCAATCATAAGTTCTTCGTTTGTTGGGATTAAGAGAACCTTAACCTTGGAGTCGTCTGTGGAAATAACAACTTCCTTACCACGAACGTTGTTCTTTTCGAGGTCGAGCTTGATTCCGAGGAAGTCCATATCCTTGCAAATGTTTGCTCTGGATGTAATGGAGTTTTCTCCGATACCTGCTGTGAATACGATAGCGTCTGCTCCGTTCATTTCAGCAATGTAAGCACCGATGTACTTCTTTACTCTGTGCTTGAAAATATCGAGTGCAAGCTGAGCTCTGTCGTTACCCTGGCCAGCAGCAACTTCTACGTCTCTGGAGTCAGCGGAAACACCGGAAACACCAAGAAGACCGGACTTCTTGTTCATGATTGTATCCATTTCCTTGAGGGAAAGGCCTTCCTTTTCAGCTACGAAAGGAATGATAGCTGGGTCGATATCGCCGCATCTTGTACCCATTTCAAGGCCTTCGAGTGGTGTAAGACCCATTGTTGTATCTACGCACTTACCGTTCTTAATAGCGGAGATGGAAGCACCGTTACCAAGGTGGCAGGATACGATTGTTGTATCTTCAAGCTTCTTGCCAAGCATAGCAGCAGCTCTGATTGCAATGTATCTGTGGGATGTGCCGTGGAAACCGTATCTTCTTACGCCATACTTTTCATAGTATTCATATGGGAGTGGATAGATGTAGGAAGAAGCTGGCATGGACATACCGTTGGATGTGTCGAATACAGCTACCTGTGGTGTCTTTGGCATAAGCTTTTCGCAAGCTTCAATACCCATTAAGTTTGCTGGGTTGTGGAGTGGTCCGAGTGGAATGCAAGCCTTGATAGCGTCCTTGCACTTTTCATCTACGAGGCAAGATTCTGTGAACTTTTCGCCGCCGTGGAGTACTCTGTGGCCAACTCCCCCGACTTCGTCGACGTCCTTCACAAGACCGAACTTTTCATCAACAAGAGCCTTGAGTACGTGACCAATAGCATCTGTGTGATCGTTCATTGGCTGTTCAACAACGAGCTTTTCATCGAGGCCTGTCTTAGAATGTGTGAGTACAGAACCTTCGATACCGATTCTTTCTACAAGACCCTTACCGAGCATGCTGTTGTCAGTCATGTCGAGAACCTGATACTTAAGAGAGGAAGAACCGCAGTTAATTACTAAGATTTTCATGAATTTCTCCTTTATTAAAATAAACGTTTATTTAATAGGCTTTGTATTTATCACATAATCAGAACCGGAGTAAATATCGCGGCCGATTAATATGCTATAGATGTCTGCCCCGTGGGCATCCTTTTCATTAGCTTCAAAAGTCAGTTTATTGGCCCTTTTAGCTTCTTTTAATACTTTCTTTCCTGTTTCGCTAAAAGCTAGAATTTTAACCGATTTAACAGTTTTTAAATCAGACTTTTTAATATCTAGCAATAACTGTAATAGTATACGCGAAATTTTGGCATAAGTAAAACGTTTTGACTTAGTTCTTTTTATCAAATCGTCCAAACTTTTAGCCTTAATTATTTCTTTTTTTAACTTATTCTCTATTCCTTCGGATACTTCAGGCAACTTTTGAAGCTGCTTTGCATCGGAATTTAAGAGTTTGTATTTGATTAGTGCAAAGAGTCTTTCATCCGCTGCAGCATTCCAGTTTGGAACGCTATAATCCTTGGAATTTGGCCCAAAATCAGCCCTTATAGCCTCTGCAGACACACCGGGCAAGCGTTTTACCGTTACAGGCTTTAAGCCCGCATTTTGGCGCTTATTTTCCCTTAAATACTCAATTCCCAAAATGTTGTTTGGAGTATCAAAGAGAGCGCTACCACTAGCTTTAGCATAAGCCTTTGGATAAGTCATTCCCTTTTCCAAATTCGCCTTAAGCCTATCAGAAAAACCATCATCTTCTTCGGCTTCAGAAGCCTTTAAAAGAGCTTCAATGTCTCCGCATTCAGAGCCAAAACCTAGATAAGATACACAGCCAAGCTTTTTTAAAACGCTTATGCCACCTCTTGCAAAATCCGGAGCCGCACTTAATGCATAAGCACTTGGCAGTTCAATAACTAAATCCGCACCGCCTAGCACTGCCATCTTTGCTCTTTCGTATTTATCCCACATTGCCGGGATACCACGCTGGACAAAATCGCCGCTCATTACACAAACAATGGCGTCCGCATTTGTCTGCGCACGCACACTGTCTATCAAATATTTATGACCCTTATGAAAAGGATTAAATTCGCAGATTATTCCTGCTGTAATCATTATTCTTCGCTACTTGTCTGAGACTTGTAAATCTGTTCTTTTACTTCGTTTCTGGAAGCAGTGATATTGTTGTTAATCTTTTCAAATGTAGACTGAAGATCTTCATACATATCTGTGAAATATGTAGAGTACATCTGGTCTACCTTTTCCTGAAGGTTGTAGAGCATGCTGTCTGTATAGTCAAGAATGCTCATCTTCATTACGGAAGAATTTTCTCTTGCAACGCGGAGAATTTCGTCTGCTCTCTGCTTTGCCTTTACTGTTATTTCATCGGCTTCAACAAGTCTCTCAGCCTTGCTCTGAGCATCATTTAAGATGGTTTCGTATTCAGCCTTAGCTTCGTCGAGAATTCTTGTTCTTTCGTTCTTAATCCACTGAGCCTGCTGAATTTCGTCAGGAAGTTCCAGACGAATTTCCTTTACGATTTCCTGGATTTCGTTTGGATCTACCATAACCTTTCTTACAACTGGAACGGATGATGCAACTTCAATGATTTCGTCGAGTTCATCAAGCAATTCTAATACTTTCATAATGCCCCCTATTTATTGTTTATCTTGCTATACTTCTTCATAAGTTTAAGAACCTTAGTCGGTACCCAGCCGCTAACATCAGCTCCTAAACTGAAATTAACTCTTACGATATTTGAACTGATATATGCATTTTCAGGTGTGGTCATCAAATACACAGTCTCGCATTGTTTATTATAATACTTTGCGTACAATTGTGCCAATGCAATCTCATAATCGAAGTCAGATACATTTCTAAGACCTCTAAAATGAATATCATAGTCATTTTCCATAACAAAAGTAGCTAAATGACCATCAAGTATTGTAATTTCAACGTTTTCGATGTGCGCCGTAGCAACCCTTATCATTTCCAGACGCTGTTCCATAGTAAACATACAATGTTTATCAAGGTTTACTGTAACAGCAACAGTTAATTTATCGCAAAGCTTTGCAGCTCTTTCAATTACATCTAAATGTCCTACTGTAATTGGGTCGAAAGAACCAGCCACAAGGCCCTTCTTAGTCTTTTTCATATTTACCTCTTATAAAACCCCTTTAGCCTTAAGTTCTTCGATTTTAGCTTCGTCGAAACCTAAAAGCTGCTTATAAACTTCGTTATTATCTTCGCCTAAATCTCTTGCAGCTGTTGGAGCCACGTAGGAATCAGACATATGATACGGAGAACCGTGAACAACCATCTGTCCAAGATATGGGTGATCCATATTGTAAAGAACTCCGCTTTCGTACATATCTTCAGCCTTAATGACATCAGATGTAGTAAGAACTGCACCAGCAATCTGCTTAGCCTCGCAAAGTATCTTCATAGCTTCTTGCTTAGTATGTCTTAAGGTCCAATCCTGAATTATTTCCTTAAGTTCATCTCTATGATGGAATCTTGTTGGGCCGTCAATAAATCTTGGGTCGTCGAAGATTTCAGGATGCTCGATTGTATCACAGAAAGCTTTCCACATTTTCTGAGCTGGATCGTCCATAACCATAATGAAAATGTAGTTGTTTTCGTCGCCTTCGAATTCAGGCTTGCATCTGAAAAGATCTCTTGGTGCTCTTAA
>JAKSSI010000125.1 GCA_024403175.1 Clostridia bacterium | reverse complement strand
AAGTGGAAGTAAAGCATTTGGGAATACATTGAGCCAAATAATCTTAGACTTCTTAACACCTCTTGCTTCAGCACCAATTACATAGTCCTGGCTAAGTTCATCAAGAACTGCAGTACGAACCTGACGTGTGTACTTTGCAGTCATTGCAACAGCCAATGTAAGGGCTGGAAGGAAAAGGCTCTTAAAATCGCCATTTGCGGCCATTACTGGGAAAATTTTAAGCTTAACGCAGAATGCAAGCATAAGAAGAAGGCCAACCCAGAAGTTTGGCATAGCACAGCCAACGAATGTGAGTGCTCTTACTATGTTATCAATCCATGAATCCTTATACAAAGCTGAAAGAACTCCAAGAGGAACAGCAATGATAAGCATTATGCACATAGACATAAACGCAAGCTTAATAGTTGGAAGAAGTCTAGATGCAAGCAGTTCTACAACTGGCTTATTTAAAGAATATGACTTTCCGAAATTACCACGGAGGCAATTTCCAAGCCAACGGAAATACTGTACGAAGAATGGGTCGTTAAGACCTAATTCTTCACGGGTCTGATCCACCATTTCCTGTGTAGGCATTACACCTGTAGCAGTAAACATGTTTCTAACTGGATCGCCCGGAGACATATATGTGAGAGCAAAAGTAATAAGACTGATTCCGATCAGAACGATTACAATCTGCACAAGTCTCATTAAAAACTGTTTTTTAGTCAAAGGATTTTCTCCTCGCAAAATGCAACTAATCCCTCTGGCCCTATGCTAGGGACAGAGGGATGAACAAAACAATAGATTTTATTATTTAGCTTTAATTAGTTTGCTGGCTTAATTTCTGTAGAAATCCAGTAGTAGTCTGCTGTATGGAGTGTAGCAAATCCTACGTTCTTAGAATAGATAAGAGAGGAGCTATAGTAACCATCGATAATAGCAACTGCATCATCTACAAGAATCTGCTGGAGCTGGAATGTGATTTCCTTAATTCTAGCAGGGTCCATAGTAACCTTAAGTTCTTCATAGAGCTTGTCGTATTCTGGGTTGCTATATCCGCAGTATGTTGTAGCTGTAGCCCAGTTAGCCATGTAACCTACTGGGTCGCCTGTACCTACTGTTGTCCAGTTGTTGTTGTTGATATCGTAATCAAGAGCTGCGAGCTTAGACCACTGGTCATCGGAAGAACCGAATTCAGCCTTTGTACCGATTCCGATTTCGTTGAGATACTGCATATGAGCTTCAGAGTTTTCGTTGAGAAGTCTGTTTTCATAAGAAATGTAACGGAGAACGATGTCCTGTCCGTTAAGTTCTCTGATGCCGTTTCCGTTCTTGTCTACGATTCCTGCATCATCAAGAAGCTTCTTAGCTGCATCTGGGTTGTATGCATACGGGTTCTTGAGGTTCTTGTATCCGTAGTCAAGGGAGCTTGGAAGTACGGAGAAACCAGCCTTATAAAGGCCACCAATTGTCTTGGAGTTAGCGATTGCATCATAGTCAATGCCCATGAGAATTGCCTGACGGAGTGTCTTGTTGGAAAGAATGCTGTTAGAAGAGCAGTTCATCCAAGAGAAACCTGTTCTTACACCGGCGATCTTCTTTACTGTGAAGTTAGCATCTTCATCAAACTTTGCAAGGTCTGCAACGTTTGTGATGTTTTCTACCATATCTACCTGACCAGACTGGAGAGCCATAGTCTTAGCAGAAGCGTCGCCCATGAAGTAGATGTTAATCTTGTCGTATGGAACTGCAGAGATGTAGTTTGGATTCTTAACCATTGTGTAACCAACACCTACACCGTTGAACTTTTCGATCATGTACGGACCTGTTCCGATTGTTCCGTTATCAAAGTCCTTTGTGTGTGCAACGTCTACGATACCCATTGTTGGGTGGCACATAGAACCGATGAGGTTTGCGTATGGCTTAGAAGTCTTGATTGTAAGTGTGTTTGCTGCATCATCTGCAATGAGTTCAGCTTCGAATTCAAGATACTTCTGTGGCTTTGCAGAACCGTTAGGTCCTTCTTTTCTAAGCCATTCAATGTGTTCCTTAACCTTTGTTGGTGTTACATCACAACCATCAGAGAACTTATATCCCTTCTTGAGTGTGATTGTCCAAACTGTGTGTTCGTCGTTAACATCGTACTTTTCAGCAACCCATGGCTGTGGAACCATGTTATCGTCGAACTTGAAGAGAGTTTCGCCTGCACCATAACGCATGAAGTTCCAACCAGCGTTTTCATCGTTAGCTGGATTTACGCATCCGTCTGTGTACATAGCGCAACCGAAATTAAGAACTTTTTCAGTGTTTGCTGGGGTGTTGTCCTTTCCTGTGTCCTTAGAACCGCAGCCTGTAACTGTAGCTACGAGAACTAAAGCAAGAAGAAGGCTAACCATCTTTTTGCTAATTTTCATTTGTAAGAACTCCTTAAAAATATAAATTACAACTACTTCGGCTAAAGGCAGAGTTTTCTACAGATTTTTTTGCAATAAAAAACCGACTGCAAATTCATACAGTCGGTAAAAAAACAAATTGAACAACAAAGGTTTTTATACGGGCAAACCTCTGTTTTATCAAAGAGCGTTCCTATCTTCCGTAAGAATCTCAATACACAGTATCTTAAGCAGGTCTCCTGACTTATGCTTGTCGCTCGCTGCGCCTTCCCAAATTTCTTCAGTGGCATGATGCAACTTGCAAGCAATTACAGTGACGGGATCGTCCAGGACTTACACCTGGTTCCCTATTAATCCATTGCTGGAACTTAAACTGTCGGCCAAAAAGCCAAAATATTTAATTAACAAAGTGATTATATCCGCCTTAATAGGCCTTGTCAATTGAAATAATTTCGTTTTTTGTTAAACTTGACAATTTAATTTTTCTCAGTATAAAATACACGGAACTGCTTAAAACTTCTGAAAGGATAATAAACAGTTTTTTTATTTACAAACGATACTATGAAAAATTCAAACGACCTTACCCAGGGAAATATCTCTGGACAACTAATCAGATTTGCGCTTCCGTTATTAATAGGCGCACTTATTCAACAACTTTATAGCACTGTAGACATGATGTTTGTCGGCAAGGTACTTGGTACAGAAGCTGCAGCCGCAGTAGGCTCTAGCGGTATGATAGTAACTTGCGTAGTAGCCTTCTTTACAGGCCTTAGCGTAGGCGTTGGCGTTGTAGTTGGAAAGACTGCAGGAGGCAAAGACGAAGACAGATTAAAAAGAGTAATAGGCTGCTCAGCTGCACTTACACTAATTATGGGCATAGGATTTTTAATAGTAGGAGTTGCATTAGCCCCTACCCTGCTTCGCTTAATGAATGTGCCATCTGACATCTTTGCACAAGCACTGACTTACATCAGAATCTATCTATGCAGCGTACTTTCAATCGTATGCTACAACGTAGGAACAGGCGTGCTTAAGGCTCTTGGAGATTCAAAAACTCCAACAATCTACCAACTGATGGGTGGTATTGCAAACGTAATTGGAAACTACTTCTTTATTGTAGTTTTAGACTTAGGCGTAGCAGGTGCAGCAATGACAACCCTGCTCTCACAAACCTTCGCAGCAGCACTCACAGTATCAAGACTGTTCAGACTTCCTGAAGCGTACAAATTAAAGATTGGCAGAATCAAATTAGAAAAAGAACTTAGCAAAGAAATTCTTGGAGTAGGCATTCCATCTGCGGTTCAGTCCATTATGATGTCTCTATCAAATGCTATTGTTCAGTCTAACATCAACAGCTTAGACACCATAAGCATTGCGGCATTTGCAGCATACTACAAGGTTGAAAATATTCTCTATTATCCGATTATGGCTGTAGCTCAGGCTTGCTCTGCATTCGTAAGTCAGAACATCGGTGCAAACCATATTGATAGAGCAAAAGAAGGTACAAAAATTTCGATAAAGCTTGGTGTGGCAATTACACTTTGCATTGAGCTTATTGTCTGCCTAGGAGCAAAGGTTGCATTCTCTCTTTTCTCCTCCGACCCAGCAGTTATTCAGCTTGGCAGCATAGTTGCAAGAACAGCATACCCATTCTACTTCATCTATGTATTCCTTGAAGTTTACTCTGCATCCATTAGAGGTGCAGGAAAGGCTATGCCAACTATGATCATTATGATTATCAATATGTGCTTTGTAAGACTTGGCGCACTGCTTCTCATGATGCATTTATTCCACAGTGCACCTGGTGTTGCGTGGGTTTATCCTATCACTTGGTTCACAACTGCGTCTTGCATGTTTGCTTATTACAAGAGCGGCAAATGGGAGAAAAAATAATTCAATAAAGTATTTAAAAAATCCGGGTCCTGCCATTTCGGAGTTCTCATCTCTCGCTTCGCAGCGATATG
>JAKSSI010000124.1 GCA_024403175.1 Clostridia bacterium | reverse complement strand
TTGGAGGATACTTTCCAATGTGCGAACAAATTTCACCGTAAATACCTATAATGGCAGATGCAAATAGTGTAGCTGGAAAAACTGATAAACCAATATATCTAAGCAAAAGAAACATCGCCCAGCAAAGTCCGCCGCCTATAGTAGGAATAAAAATGTGCTTCTTATTTACGTTTAATATGAGGCAGAAGGACAATGTTCCCAAAGCTGCCATTACAATTTGCAGTATTGTATTAAACATCTTCCCCTCCTATAAAAACAGATACATAGATAACGCAAAACCGGCAGCGATACCCAAACCTTGCAAAATACTATCAACAAGTTTTTCAAAGCCTGAAATGGAATCGCCACTAATTGTATATTGAATAGAATTTGTAATTGCAATACCAGGAATAAGTAGCATTACCTCTGCAATCATTATTTTATCAGCATTCAACACTGCAATATATTGAGAAGCAATGCAAGCGAGCATACCAGTTACAAAAGATGCAAACGCATTAAAGAACACCTGACCTTTAACAACAGGCCTTAAATATTTCTGCATTACAAAAATAATTAGAGAAAGAATTCCTGCTGTTATACTATCGAAAATATTTCCCCCAAAGAATACTGCAAAAGCCATTCCGGCGACAATCTCACCTATAAGTAAAAGTTTTTCAGATGCCTTTAGTTTTATAATATCATCAACTTTTGTAATACAGGTTTCAATCGGAACCGGCGTATTAACCAAGCGTCTGCAGAATTCATTTAATTTTTCCAGCTTATCAAGATTCATAGAAGCTCTATGCAATCTACGGCTCATTGTCTTTGCTGGAAAATCAGGAAATTCAATAGTAACAACTATGCTAGAAGTAATAGCATATACGTTAACATGATTTGCTCCGTAGGCTTTGCAAAGCCTATTCAATGATTCTTCTACCCTGCTGATTTCAGCACCGGCATAGTACATTGCTTCGCCTAAGCTAAGAATACCTTTTGCAAATAAATCTAATTCACTTTTTGAATTAATATAGCTGCTCATAAATTCACATTTTAAAAAATCAGGTCCGAAGACCTGATTCTTTTTCTTATTCTTCCTCTTCTACTGCTGCTCTCTTGTAAGAGATGAGGTCGCCTGCAACTTCTGCTGTAGCAACAGAAATTGGCTTATCGTTTTCAGTAATTGTAAGCTGTGGCTTACCATCAATAAGATCTCTAGCGCGCTTTGCTGTCATTACTGCAAGAGTGTATCTTGAGTCAACCTTAGTCTTTAAAAGGTCGATAGCTGGATATAACATCATATCAATAATTCCTCCTCGAATTTTTTTACTACTGCATCACACTTTTTAGTGGTTAATCTTGAATATTCACCTGACATTATCTTCTTGGCATCTTCGATAGCTTTATCTAAATCACCGTTGACAATGTAGTTATCATAATCGTAAATCTTTTTAATTTCGTCCATAACAGACTTGCTTCTAAGCTCAATCTGCTCTTCGGAATCTCTGCCACGCTTACGGAGTCTATTTAAAAGTTCAGCTCTGCTTGGCGGAAGAACAAAGATTAAAACTGCATCTGGATATGCCTTCTTAACCTGCATAGCACCCTGCATTTCAATCTCCAAAATTACATTGCGACCCTTTTCAAGCTTTTCCAAAACAGGAGCTTTTGGTGTACCGTATCTATTTCCGTAAATTTCGGCCCATTCAAGTAAGCCGCCTTCATCTATTGTTTTCTGGAATTCTTCGTGACTAACAAAATAGTAGCTTACATTTGGAATTTCCTTGCCTCTGCATTCACGTGTTGTCATTGAAATGCTTAAATCTGCAAGGCCAAGCTCTACAAGTTTGTCGCAAATTGTTCCTTTGCCCGCACCGGATGGACCGGAGAGAACATATAATTTGCCTTGTTGCATATTTCTACCTCAATATTCTTCTATGTTTGGCTAGTATAAGCCCCTTTTATTCAAAAAACAATAGAATTGTGAAGAAATCTTCACAATTCTACACTGTAGTAAAGTGTTAAATCAAATTTTCACTGCTTCGAGTAAGATCTTTAAGCCACTTACCCTTTTTATAGTGAGCCATAACCCATGGAATTTTGCCAACTTCATCTAGACAAGTACATCCATATACAACAGCAATTGGCCAATGGAAAAGGAAAGTTCCTGCAGCAGCCAATGGAATTGCCAAGCACCACATCATAACAGCCAAAGAATAGCAGTCAAACGCAGTATCTCCGCCAGCCTGGAACAGACCGTTAATAACTACACCGTTTAAAGAAACTCCTATCATATAAATTGCAAGAATGGCCATTATTGTATAAAAGTTTCCGGTAGCTTCCGGCGAAAGTGTTACAAGCTTAAGCGCTGGAACAATTGAAACAACAATGCATAAAGACGAGAACACGCCGCAGATAAGAGAAAGAATTACTATGCGGTCGCCATAAATCTTTGCACGCTTTAGATTGCCAGCGCCAAGTTCGTTGCCAATAACAATGGCAGCACCTGCCGCAAAGCCTCTCCTAAAGCCGCTAATAAAGCTTCTAACAACTGATGCTACAGAGTTAGCAGCCGCAGCATCAACCCCCATATGGCCCATAAAAGCTGAATATGATGCAATACCTATGGTCCAAATAACATAGGCACCCATAAGCGGAATCAGTTGTCTTACAAAGTCTTTCGTAAGCTGCTTTTCGTTGGTAAATATGAATGCAAAATCAGGGCGCAGATCTTTATTAGACATACAATAAATGCTTGCCCAAAGAAGTTCTACGATTCTTGCGATAGTTGTGGCAAGCGCAGCGCCTCTAACGCCCATTGCTGGAGCGCCTAAAAGTCCAAAGATAAAAATTGCATTAAGACATATATTTAAAACTACCGCGACCCCACTAATCTTAGCCACAACACTAGCCCTTTCACTAAGCTTCATAAGTGCCAAGAAACACTGAGAACAACCTACCATAAGGTACGAGCATGCAGCAATTTTAAGATAGCTTGCACCCATATCTATAAGAACCTGTTCATTGGTAAAAATCTTCATCATGTTGGTAGGCATAAAGAAGCAAAGGCTAGCAAATATGATACTTACAAGAACTGCAATTCTAAAACTCATAAAGAAGATCTTATTAACAGTTACAGAATCCTTCTTACCTCTATATTGTGCCCCTAGAACGCTAAAAGCGGCCACTACGCCTGTTATAGAAACGTTTTGGACAAATTGTATCTGCGTAGCTAAAGAAACCGCAGACATGGCGTTTTGCTCTAGGCTTCCAAGCATTATAGTATCGGATGCACCAACACATGCCAAAAGAAGCGCCTGCAACGAAATCGGCAGCGCCAACCCAGTTAATTTCTTTAGAAAAGTTTTGTCTTCGAAAATGCCAAACATGGAATGTATTATAACACTAGAGTTCTTTTCAGGAAATAAAAAAACAGCTGCCCGTTCCGGCTGAGCAGCTGCAAATGACGAGTATAAAATTTTCAGATTTGCCGGCTTATAGTAAATACTAACAAGCAACCAGCATAATCTCAAACAGTTAGCGCTTGTATTTACTTATTTTGCTCTGGATTAATTGGATTTACCCAAACTGTTCCGTTGTTTGTGAATATTACCATTCCAGGCTTAGCACCACTAGGCTTTTTAACATGGCGAAGCGGACAATAATCTACAGGAACATTTTCAGAATCCTTACCCTTTGAATAGAACGCTGCAATACCAGCTGCTTCGTACATATCTTCAGGACTTGGGTCGATGCCATGGCAAAGCATTACAAGATGACTTCCGTGGATATCCTTGGTGTGGAACCACCAGTCGGTCTTCTCTCCCATCTTAAATGTAATATAATCGTTCTCAATATTGTTTCGGCCAACCACAACTTCCAAACCAGACTTAAGCAAGTACTTGCGTGGCTTTGGTTTAGCAGGCTTTGTACGCTGAGCCTTCTTGTTAGTTCTTACATAGCCGCCTTCTGCCAGTTCACTGCGAATCGCATCAAGTTCTTCGTAATTCTTACAAAGCGGAACCATAGCAAGAAGACTTTCAAGGTAAGCAATATCTCTTTCAGTTGCCTCAAGCTGAGGAAGCTTTTCCTTGCGACTACCCTTCGCTTTATTGTACTTCTTAAAGTAAGCCTGAGCATTTCTTGCCGCATTTATCTTTTCATCAAGCGCAATTTCTATTTCCTGGCCGTCATAAAAAGATATGAGCTTAACGCTCTTAGCCCCCGGTTTAACGAGATGCAAATTAGCGTTGAGTATTTCACCCTTAATACGATAAATATCGGCTTCTTCGGCCTTTTTAAGGTCTTCTAAGAGCCTTTGCTTCTTAAGAAGAAGCTTATCAACTAATGTTGAAATAGTCTTTGCAA
>JAKSSI010000123.1 GCA_024403175.1 Clostridia bacterium | reverse complement strand
AGAAAGTTCTGCAATGGCAATGATGCACTTTAACTATTTAGTAAAGCTTTTCTTAAGCTTTGTTCCTATGTACATTCTTTGCCTGCTTCCAAGAATTTATACAGCCTTTATGCTGGCTGGAACTCCGCTTCTTGGAGTAGATATGAACTATGCTATTGATTATAACAATGCGTACTATTCGCCACTTTGCATTGCAATTGGTCTTTTAATGTACATTCCAGAAGTTCATTATCAAATTAGCAGAGTTTGTCTTTATGATATTGCCGCAGGAAAACTTATTTTCGAACAGCCTGCCGAGGAAAATCAATGCGAAGAAGTTATTCAGTAAAAGAATATATAGATTTATTAGATAGAGAAGGTGTTCTTGCAAGTGCAGATGAAATAAGCTGCGCAGATGCTGTAGTTGAGAATCTTTGTTTTGATTCTCGCCTAGTTTGCGAGGGCACACTTTTTGTTTGCAAAGGTGCAAGTTTTAAAGAGGAATACATTGCAGGCGCTAAAGAAAAGGGCGCTATAGCTTTTGTTTCTGAAATTAAGTACAATGTGCCAAATCTTATTCTCGTTAAGGATATTAGACTTGCTATGGGTCTCTTATCCAACATGTTCTTTACAAACCCTTGGGCGGACTTTCCTTTAGTTGCCTTTACGGGCACTAAGGGGAAGTCTACTTCTTTATCATACCTTGTATCCATTATGGAAAATGCTAAGGTATGCGGAGAAAACAAGTTTGGATATATCTCCACCATTGACACCTACGATGGCAAGGAAAAGTTTAAGTCTCACTTAACAACCCCAGAATCCATAGAGCTTGGCTTAAGACTTAGAAACATTGCTGATAGTGGTCTTTATGCTGCTGGTATGGAAGTTTCTTCTCAGGCGCTTAAGTATCACAGAAGCTATGGCGTGGAATTTGCTGTGGGTTGCTTTACAAACTTTGGCCCAGATCACGTGGGAAGCGGCGAGCACACTGATATTGAGGATTATCTTCACTCCAAACTCATGCTTTTCAATCAGTGCAAAACAATAGTTGTAAACCTTGATTCTGATAGAATTGAAGACATACTTCCAGCTGCAAAGAGGGGAAGAATTTGCACGAAGCTTATTACTTTCTCAGCAAAGGATGAATCAGCTGATTACTTTATCTCAAACGTTAGAAAAGAAGACGGAATGGTAAAGTTTAACCTTAGTAATGTGGGCGAAATAGCTCTTACTATGCCTGGTCTTTTCAATTCTCAAAATGCGGCTGCTGCAGCAATTGTTGCAAAAGAAATCGGCGCAACAAACGAAGAAATAATTTCAGGCCTTCTTAATGCGAGAGTTCCTGGCAGAATGGATATATTCGAAAACAAGAAGAGAGAACTTGTGGTAATTACTGATTACGCTCACAACGGTCTTTCTTTTGAAACTCTGTTTAAGTCTTGCAACGAAGAGTATCCGGGCTACAGAATCGAAGCAGTCTTTGGATCTCCTGGCGATAAAGCTTATTCAAGACGAGAAGAGCTTCCTGCTGCTACGGCAAAATTCGCAGATTTTGCCTATCTTACAGAAGATGACCCAGGCCACGAAGACCCTGCAGAAATCTGCAAAATCTTATATGAAAACCTTACAAAACTTGGCGGTAAGGGTAAGATTATCGTAGATCGCACAGAAGCTATAAAAGAGGCAATAAAAAATGCACCACCTAAGACGGTAGTGCTTATTATGGCAAAGGGTAGAGAAGAATACATGAAGAGGGTTAAGTTAGACCCTATCAAGTCTGATTATCAGCTAGTTTCTGGACTTATAGACCTGTAAAGGCTATATCAATAATCCAGTTATAGATTCTAATTAAAGGCGCGCCTAAAATTGTTTGGGTTGCGCCTGTTATTATTAAAAGCATAAGAATTGCAGGTGCATACTGACGAATCTTTGCATAAAGTTCCCAGTTTGCTCTTGGAAGATCTATTATCTCTGAAATTACGCCAAAGCCATCGAGTGGTGGAATTGGAATAAGATTGAAGAGCATAAGAGAAATGTTAATAATAACAGTACTTTGAAGAACATTCATTGTAATGTTTCCTATGTCGTTTCTTAAGAAGAACATAGGTGCAAACTGCAGACATGCTCGCATTATAAATGCAAAGACAAATGCAGTAATAAGGTTCATGCAAACTCCAGCAAGACCAACGAATATAGAATCTCGTCGTGGGTTCTTAAAGTTTCTCGGATTAATCATTACTGGTTTGCCCCAGCCGAATCTAAATAAAAACAGCATAAGCATGCCGGCCCAGTCGATGTGCGCGAATGGGTCGAGGGTAACACGGCCTTGGTATTCTGCTGTTCTATCTCCGCAGAGCTGAGCCATTTTTGCATGGCCGAATTCGTGCAGGGATAAGCCAATAACTATGCCTGGAAGGGTTATTAATCTTTGAATTATATAATTAATCATATTTTCACCTTTCGTATGGGCCAATTTTACTATTTAAGGAGTTTTGTTTCAAGCAAAACGCTCAAAAATTGATTAGTTTGGAACCACATATTTAGTTGAAAAAGAAAGGAAAATGTGAGAAAATTAAGCGTTAAAACCTTAGTTATTTATGGAGGGAAAGTCCAATGAAAGAATATAAGCCATTTAAAGAAGGTAAGGTAAGAGAAATCTATGAAAACGGCGACAGCCTTATTATGGTTGCTACAGATAGAATCTCTGCTTTCGACCACATTCTCAAAAACAAGATTACAGATAAGGGTGCAGTACTTACACAGATGTCTAAGTTCTGGTTTAACTTCACTCAGGATGTAATTCCAAACCACGTAATTTCTACAGACAACAACGATATGCCAGAATTTTTCCAGCAGGAAAGATTTAAGGGAAATGCAATGATGGTTAAAAAACTTGAAATGCTCCCTGTTGAATGCATCGTTAGAGGATATATTTCCGGAAGCGGCTGGAAGAGCTATAAGGAAAACGGTACTATTTGCGGTATCAAGCTTCCAGAAGGAATGAAGGAATCCGAAAAGCTTCCAGAACCAATTTTTACACCATCCACAAAGGCTGAACTCGGCGATCACGACGAAAACATCGATTTCGAAAAGTGCTGCGAAGTTCTTGAAAAGGCTTACCCAGGACACGGTGTTGAATACGCTACAAAGATTAAGGATGCTACACTTACTATTTACAAGAAGTGTGCTGAATACGCTCTTACAAAGGGCATTATCATTGCAGATACAAAGTTTGAATTTGGTCTTGATGAAAACGGAAACGTTGTAATCGGAGACGAAATGCTTACACCAGACAGCTCCAGATTCTGGCCTCTTGAAGGTTATGAACCAGGACATGGTCAGCCATCTTATGACAAGCAGTTTGTAAGAGACTGGCTTATTGCTAACCCTGATAGCGATTATCTTCTCCCAGATGAAGTTATCGAAAAGACAATTGCTAAGTACAAGGAAGCATACGAAAAGCTTACAGGCGAAGCTTTTTCCATTTAATTTGAATTAAACTAAGGAGATAAATTAATGAGCACAGATCGCTATACAAGTCCGCTTTCTGAAAGATATGCAAGCAAGGAAATGCAGTATATCTTTTCACAGGATATGAAGTTCTCTACATGGAGAAAGCTTTGGATTGCGCTTGCTGAAACTGAAATGGAACTTGGTCTTTCCGAAAACGGAAAGCCTGTTATCACTCAGGAACAGATTGATGAAATGAAAGAGCACATTTACGACATCAACTACGATGTTGCAAAGGCTCGCGAAAAGCAGGTTCGCCACGACGTAATGAGCCATGTATATGCATACGGACAGCTTTGTCCTAAGGCTGCAGGCATCATTCACCTTGGTGCTACTTCTTGCTACGTTGGCGACAACACAGACATCATTGTTATGAACGAAGCATTAAAGCTGGTTCATAAAAAGCTCATTAATGTTATCGCTGAACTTGCAAAATTTGCAGATAAATACAAGGATCTTCCAACACTTGCGTTTACTCACTATCAGCCAGCACAGCCTACAACAGTAGGTAAGCGTGCATCACTGTGGCTCAATGAGTTTATGATGGACTTAGAAGATCTTGAATTTGTTATGGGCTCCTTAAAGCTTCTTGGTTCTAAGGGCACAACAGGTACTCAGGCTTCCTTTAAGGAACTTTTCAATGACGACAACGAAACTATCGATAAGATAGATCCAATGATTGCTGAAAAGATGGGCTTTAAGGCTTGCTATCCAGTATCTGGTCAGACATATTCCAGAAAGGTTGATACAAGAGTTCTTAATGCTATTGCTGGTATTGCGGCTTCTGCTAACAAGATGGCAAACGACATTAGACTTCTTCAGAACCTCAAGGAAATTGAAGAACCATTCGAAAAGAATCAGATTGGATCTTCTGCTATGGCATACAAGAGAAACCCAATGAGAAGT
>JAKSSI010000122.1 GCA_024403175.1 Clostridia bacterium | reverse complement strand
CTATTGGTCAAGAGCTAGGATATATCAATATTCCAGCTAACACCTTGATTACAATGAAGCAGCTTAAGCTTTATAAGGATTCTGAAGTTGTTATTATCTGCACCGGCAGTCAAGGCGAACAGCTTTCTGCGCTTTACCGTATAGCTCAAGGTGAACATAAGAACATAAAGATTAAGAAGAACGATGTAGTAATTCTTTCTTCTTCACCAATTCCAGGCAATGAACAAGATGTTTACTCAATCGTAAACACTCTTATGGAAAAGGGTGCAAATGTAATTTATTCAGATATTGCGGAAATACATGCATCCGGACACGCTTGCCAGGAAGAATTAAAACTCATTCAAAGACTTGTTCATCCAAAGTTCTTTATGCCAGTTCATGGCGAGGTAAGACACCTTGTGGCTCATGCAAAGATTGCTCAGAGTATGGGGCTAAAGGAAAAGAACATTATCATTGCCGATAACGGAAACGTTGTTGAAGTTACAAAGGACAGAGTAAAGCTTTCTACTGAAACAGTAAATGCAATGCCTGTTTTAGTAGATGGACTTGGAGTTGGCGATGTAGGCATTCAGGTTCTTAACGAACGCCGTGCATTAGCAAATTCCGGTGTAATAGTTCTTTCTGCTACATTTGATGCGGCTACAGATGAACTTTTAGCTGGTCCTGATATTAAGAGTAAAGGTCTTATTTATGTAAAAGAATATGGCTACATCTTAGAAGATGCCACAGAGGAAGTAGAAGCTGAAGTGGAGAAGGCTATTCATGATAGAAGATCCCGTCAGTTTATCGAAAAACTTATGGTAGACACTCTTAAGAAATATATTTATAAGAATATAGACAGAGAACCGGTAATTATTCCTGTATTTATGGAGGTATAAAATGCAAAATGTTTACGACTTAGCTCATGAACTTGCAAGATCCTTAAAGGAAACAGATCAATATAAGGATTATGCTGCAGCAAAGAAGAAGATTGATGCTAACGCAGACCTTGCAAAGATGATTGAAGATTTCCAGCAGAAGAGTATGGAAATCCAATCTGCACAGATGATGGGTCAGGAACCTAACCCAGAAGCCGTTGCACAGTTCCAGCAGATGTACGGAATTGTTCTTTCCGACCCACTTGCTGCAGAATATATGCAAAAGCAGATGTCTTTATCTCAGATTGTTACCGAACTTTATGGTATTTTAGGAGAAGCTTTAAAGTTTGAATAAATTTGCAAAGAGGCTTAACGATTTACGTGAGCTTATGAAAAATGAAGGCTTAGATGCCTTCTATATAAATAGTGCACCAAATGTGGCTTATTTTACGGGGCATAAAGGTGATGATTGCTTATTAGATATAAATTCTTCGGATGCATCTAGAATTACTGATTTTAGATATCAGGGAATGGCAGAATCTTGTACTTGGCTGAAATTATGCCTGCTAGATTCAAGCCATAGGCTTATTGATTACCTGTATTCCTTTGATGACAAAGTATTGGGAATCGAAAGAGATCATCTTCCTTTAGCGGATTATCTTACTTTTAAAGATATATTCCCGGGAAAACATCTTAATCCTGTAAGCGGTCTTGTTGAAGCCTTAAGAGAAGTTAAGGATGAAGAGGAGATAGCTTACACAAAGAAGGCCTGTGAGATAGCTACATCCGCATTTGAGTACATGATAGGCTTCATAAAGCCGGGTATGATAGACAAAGATTGTGCTGCAGAGCTGGAATATTACATGAAAAAGCATGGTGCTGATGGTTTATCCTTTGATACCATACTGATTTCGGGAGTTAAGACTTCTATGCCGCACGGCGTTCCAGGAACTGAAGTTATACATAATAATTCTTTTGTTACCATGGACTTTGGATGCAAATATCAGGGCTATTGCTCCGATATGACCAGAACGTTTGCCTTTGGATCTGTTACAGACGAAATGAAAGAAGTCTATAACACAGTTTTAAAGGCTCAGTTGGCTGCATGTGAAAAAATCCATGCTGGAATCACGGGAAAAGAAGCCGATTCAATTGCCAGAGATATTATTACAGAAGCTGGCTATGGTCCTTACTTTGGCCACAGCCTTGGTCATGGCACCGGTTTGGAAATTCACGAGCTTCCAAGATATTCGCAGGCGAATAATAAGCCTATAAAAGAAAATACCATAGTTTCCATAGAGCCTGGAATTTATTTACCCGGAAAGTTCGGAGTTAGGATTGAAGACTTGGCACTTGTGACAATTAATGGTATAATCAACTTTGTAACTGCACCTAAAGATTTGTTAATAATATAGTTTATATAAACGGAGGACATTTAAATGATTTATGCAAGCGATTTCAGAAATGGTATGACATTCGTTTTAAATGGCGAACCACATGTTGTACTCAGCTTTCAGCATGTAAAGCCAGGTAAGGGAGCTGCTTTCGTAAGAACAAAGTACAGAAACATTCTTACAGGAGCTACAAGAGAAGAAGCTTTCAACCCAAACGATAAGTTCGATCAGGCTATCATTGAAACTAAGCAGATGCAGTATCTCTACAACGATGGAGAACTCTACTACTTCATGGATCCTGAATCCTACGATCAGATTCCACTTTCTTTCGATCTTGTAGAAGAAGCTATTAAGTACTTAAGAGAAAACGACACAGCAACAGTTAGATTCTATCAGGGAAGCGCATTTATTGTAGAACCACCTAACTTCGTAGACCTTAAGATTATCGAAACAGAACCAGGCGTAAAGGGCAACACAGCTACTAACGTTACAAAGGCTGCTACTGTAGAAACAGGAGCTGTTATTCAGGTTCCAATCTTCATTGAAGAAGGCGAAGTAATCCAGATTGACACTAGAACTGGTGAATATCTCGGAAGATCTAAGTAAATAATGAAAAATAAAAAGAAAAATTCGGGGCGAACAGCACTTATTGTGCTGCTCGCCTTAGTGCTAATTATAGGAATTGCGGCCTTTAGCACTTATACAGGTATTAAGAACTACGACAAACCATTAGATGCTTCATCAGATGCGGTTGTCGATTTTGTTGTTCCGCAAGGAGCCAGCACCACTAAGATTGCAAAACTCTTAATGGATGCCGGTCTTATTAAGTCAGACCAAGTATTTAAGCTTAAATCAAAGCTAAATAAGCTTGATGGAAAATTCCAGGCAGGCGAATACGAACTTAAGCCATCTATGGGCATGAATGAAATCATGGCCAAGCTTCAAGATGCAAAAAGAGAGACTCGTAAGATTACAATCAAAGAAGGTTGGAAGCTTATGGATATAGCAGACTATCTTGAAAAAGAGGGCGTTTGCACAAAGGCAGACTTTATTAAGTCTCTTGAAAACGATGAGTTCGACCAATGGTTTGTACCACAGCTTGAAGAAAAATATCCCGACCCAACAGGTACTTTCTCTGCAAAGGCTAATAAGTTTGAAGGTTTCTTATTCCCAAGTACTTATGAAATCTATGTAGATGCAAGCCCTCGTTTTGTAATAAACAAAATGCTGAATCAGTTTGCAAAGATATTTACAGAAGATCTTCAAAAGCAGCTTAAGGATAGCGGATACAGCCTTCAGGAAATTATTACAGTTGCTTCATTAATTGAAGGCGAAACTGTTTTAGACAGCGAAAGACCTCTTGTTGCAAGTGTTATCTACAATAGATTAAATGGCAACGCTACAGGCAAAAAGCTTCAGATAGACCGTACTGTTTTATATGCACTTGGTTATCACAAGGACAGAGTTTTATACAAAGACCTTGAAATTGATTCTCCATATAATACATATAAGTATGCCGGTCTTCCCGCTGGTCCAATCAATTCACCAGGCGAAGCTTGCATTAAAGCCGCCTTAAATCCTGCTGAAACAAAGTATTTATACTATGTTGTAAGCTCCAAGGGAGACGGTAGCCACAAGTTTACAAGCAGCTATAGCCAGCATGTAAATAACTCCAACGAATATAAGGATTCAATTAAGTAATGACAGAAGATATTACCAGAATAAGCAGAAGTGCAGCCCTGTCTGTAAAGGGGGTCGCAGCAGTAACACCGCCTATGGATGTATTTGTCGCAAAGAAGAAAGACAAATTCGAAGTAGATATTTATTTGGCGGTGTATTTTGGGGTTAAGATTCCTGAAATTGCATGGAATGTTCAGGAGAAGGTTCATGAATCTTTAGAAGCCGAAGGCATCACAAACGTTGAACACATTAATATACACATTCAAGGTGTTAAGAATATAGAGGGAAAATAATGACAAGATTTGAAGCAAGAGAAAATGTAATGCAGATGCTTTTCCAGATGGAAAGTCAGATGGATTTTTCTAAGGAAGCAGCTCAGACATTCATTGAAAACTTCATTGAAGACGAAAGCCAACTTACTTATATCAAGGAAGTTTACGAAGCATATGCAGCACATGCAAATGAAATCGATGAACTTATTGAAACAAACAGCACAGGCTGGAAGCTTGAAAGAATTGCAAAGGTAGACCTTGCAATTATTAGACTTTCACTTGCTGAAACAAAGTTTAAGGAAGGCGAAGTAAT
>JAKSSI010000121.1 GCA_024403175.1 Clostridia bacterium | reverse complement strand
GGGGACTGGCTTATACAGATAATAATACCAATAGCTGCGAGCTTTTTTACAAGAGGCATAATCCTGTAATTGGTTTTAATGCTTTTTAGTTCGAATGCTGCGACAATTCCTCCCATAATAGTAAGGAATGCTATGTTTCTTACTGCGTATACAGCCATCAGGAAGGTTCCTCCAAGCAGGTAGAGATACCTGAGAGGGAACTTCTCCTTTTTAAAAAGTCTTATCGCAAGGTATATGAACTGTGCTCCTATTACGGGTCCGCCGCAGTTTATCAGATCGTTAAGACTGCTGCGCTTTACTTCGTTTATATTTGAAAGAAGCCCTGAGTCATTGAGCGAATTGATAAGATATACAAAAGATCTGTATCCGTAAGGGTTAATAAGTGTTACAGCAGCACTTACAGCAAGGATAATAAGTATCGGGGATTTTCTATAAAGACCGCCTCTTACACCAAGAATATTCCTTACAAAGCCGAAATCGAAAACATATGGCATAGCCATTATGAAAAAGATCGGAAGCATTGTCGAATGGAACTGCATATACAGGAAAGCGAGAACCGGCAGGGGATAGAGCTTTTTTACATCCTGAGTTCTTGCATATTTTTCGAGGCAGATGATTTCATAAATCATAAAAATATAACTGAACATCTGAGGTCTCGTCCTTACATAAGCGGATCCGAGATATACCATGCAGAATGCAGTTACAACCAGACTTATGTTCTCATCCATGCGTGAAAACAGCAGGCAGGCCTTGTAGAACAGAAAAATTATTATGGCAAATAGTATCTGTATGAATATGTACATGCCCCAGGTTCCGAACCAGTCATAAATCTTGTAAAAGACTATGCAGGTAAGCCATTTTTCAAAACTGAATGCAAGATCTGCGTGTACAGTAAAAGGCTCTATGTTTGTAAAACCGTAAGTAAGCAGGTATCTGCCGTGGTTTATTATGAACCAGAAGTCATTGTCCATGCATATTCCCGTAAAGGTGAGAGGGAGCATCAGGATTATTATTTTAGCAAGCATGGCAGGCTTGTTTCTGTCGCTTAAAAGTAAGTTTTTCATTCTTTTGGCTCCTTGGATTCGAGCACGAGTTTTCTTGATATGAAATTGAAAACAGAAGCGAATGCTATTCCGAATACTTTAACTATCATTGGATCATAACCGAGAAGATTGTATCCTATGAGCATGACTATCTCATTTACTACCAGGCCGAGTGCTGAGAGCGCCGTAAAGTCAATAAAAAGACGCAGCTTGCCTTTGCTCTCGTCGAACCTGAAAACAAATTTGGCGTTGGCCCAATATCCGAATACCGTAGAGACGATAAAGGATATAACATTGGACAGTATAGGGTTCAGATTTAAAACTTTAACGCAAAAACTGAGCACTCCCCAGTCAACTACTGCGGAAGTGCCCCCAACGATGCCAAAGTTGAATATTTGTCTGAAAAGCTTGTTTTCGAAAAGTTTTGATAACATCAGTATTTTGAAGCCAGTTTTATTATCATCTTGAGAACTCTTGCACCATCTTTGAAAGTGTTGAGCTTTGATACGCTTCCTTCCGGTCTGTCACGGTAGGGTACGGGAACTTCTTCAATCTTAAGACCGTGCTTGAGTCCGTATATTGCCATCTCGGTTTCGATCTGGAAGCCATCGGAGATAGCCGGGAATGTCTTTACGTAGTGTTTGCTGAAAGATCTAAGCCCGCTCATGATGTCGTGAAGCTCTCCCTTGTAAAGAAGATTAACAAGGAATCTTACCAACTTGTTTCCTATGCCGTGGAATGGACGCTTGTTTTCTGTAAAATATGTCGAAGACAGTCTGTCTCCAATAACCATGTCTGCTCTGCCGGAAAGAATAGGTTCTATTAATTCCATTGAACTTTCTGCAGGATAAGTGTCATCTCCATCTGCCATGATGTAGACATCCGCATCTATATCCTTGAACATGCTCCTTACTACGCAGCCCTTGCCCTGGTTCTTTTCGTAACGTACTATTGCTCCTGCAGCTTCTGCAATCTTGTCGGTGCCATCGCTGCTGTTGTTGTCGTAAACGTATATATCAGCTGTAGGAAGAACCCTTTGGAAGTCTTTTACTACCTTTTCAACTGTGAGAGCTTCATTGTAGCAGGGTATTAGAACTGCTATTTTCTTATCGTCCATGGTAATCCTTTTTTATCAACGAAAATTGCTTATGTGTTGCCTTTATTCTACACTATACACCAACTTGTAGCAAGTGAAATCAGGCATTGCATGCACTTATGATGCCATTCTTCACAATGCTATTCAACCGACTTTAGCGACTCTATCATTTCAATCTTCTTAAGAGATTTTCTTGTAAGAAGAAGTACTATAACCGTGAATATGACAGTAACTGCGAACGCATATATGAAGCTTTGGGTCTTAACCTGGTCGCCGAACATTATCATCTCCATATTGATTACATTCATTATGAATTTGTGTTCAACTATTCCAAGTGGCATTCCTATTACAGCACCAATTACGGAAAGCAGGAATACTTCCTTGAAAATGTAGGAGTTTACTTCGGAATCGTGGAATCCGAGTACCTTTAGTGTTGCAATCTCTCTGATTCTTTCACTGATGTTGACCTGTGTAAGGTTGATAAGTACTACAAATGCCAGTGCCCCTGCAGTCAGTATTATTACAAGTATTATGTAATTAAGAGCCGAAAGCATGGATGTGAACTGCGATGTAATGCTGGAGAAATCCATGAGGCTTTCGTATCCGTCTATGTCTTTAATAAGAAACTCAATCTGAGATGCATTCTCTTCGGGATTTCTTATTGCGATGTTTGTATAGTGGATGTTTTCATCGAAAATTGACTGGTAATAATCCTCCGACATGTAAATGTAGTGCTGGGAGTACAGCTCCATTATTCCGGAGACTTTGACCTGCTGTTTAAGACCGTTTGCGGATTCTATTGTTATCAGATCTCCTTCGGAAATGCCGTTGTTTATAGCAAATTTTTTATTTACCAGCACACCGCTGTTTTTAAGTTTGATGCTTTGCTTGCTGTCTGCATCGCGGAAGTTCATCATGTCATTTGCTTCGCGTGCGTCAACTACAACAACGTTTATTGTCGGGTCGTCATCGTCGAGATATACCTTGGAGGCATAACTCATGTAAGGCGAGACGTGTTCATTGGAAATATCAGACTTCAGCGCGTCCATAAGCTCGGGTATTGTATCGCTGTCTGTAACGCCTACTGTGTAATTATAATTGTATATTTCTCCAAACTGAATAGAAACGATGTCCTGAACCGAGTCTTTAATACCCCAGCCAAGAACAAGAAGACCGGTGCACCCTGCAACGCCGATTATAGTCATTGCGGCGCGGCCTTTGTATCTGAGAAGGTTTCTTACTGTTATCTTGGATGTAAAGCCTAGCCTGTTCCAAATAAACGATACTTTTTCAAGCATAAGAGGTTTTGAACTCTTTGGTGCTTTTGGACGCATCAACTGGCTTGGGACATCGCTTAAGGTCTTGTTTACAACGAAAACCGTTACTGCTGTCATAAGGCCTGCAAATGAGAAGAAGCAGAGCAGAATGATGTGCGGGGGCATAATAACCTGCATAGCGGGAAGGTCGTACATAAGTCTCCAAGCTGTATAGATTACAGGCGGGAAGACAGCCATGCCGAGTGCCATTCCGATTATACTTCCTACGATGGTTGCTGCAAGAGTATAGAAGACGTATTTTGAGATAATCTGCAGTCTTGAGAAACCAAGTGCTCTGAATACACCTATCTGTCCTCGCTGTTCGTCGATGAGCCTTGTCATTGTTGTAAGGCATACAAGAGCTGCAACAAGGAAGAATAGTATTGGCATGGCAATACCTATTGCACCCATCTGGCTAGCGTTTGCTTTGTACATATAGGTGGAGTAGTGGCTTGTGCGGTCGAGAAGTATCCACTTTGCATCCGGAAGATCATCAAGTTTCTGGTATGCTTTCCTGATGTCAATTTCGGCCTTTTCTACTTCTTCGTTAAAAGTCTTAAGACCATCTTCGTAGCTTGCGACACCTTCTTCGTACTGCTTCCTGCCGTCTTTTATGGTTTTCTTAAGTTTTGAAAGCTCTGTCTTGGCCTGCTTTTCGGCATTCTTTGCAACTCTTATCTCTTCTTCAATTGCGCTGAGCCTTGTCCTTTCAGTTGCTATTAAAGAGTACTCTTCGAAAGTCTTTTCAACACCATTTGGATACTTGCTGTCAATGCGCTTTATGGATTCTCTGATCGCGGGCTTGTAAGCTTCTTCGACTGTATCGAGCATACCGGTTAATGTAATCTTTGAAGCGTTGTCCACTGTTACCTGCGCAAAAATAACATCGAAAGTTCTTCCTTCTGAGTCATTTGCTTCAATGCTTTCTATTTTCTCGGTATTTGCAGCAATATCCTTGGAATACTGCTTTTCGAGGCTCTTCTGCCTTGCAAGTAGGGTGTTTATAGCAGTTTCGAGAGTCTGAATCTGGCTTTCTCCTGCAATAAGCTGAATTCTTGCATCCTCGAGCTGCACTTTTGCTTCGTCAAGCTGCTGCTG
>JAKSSI010000120.1 GCA_024403175.1 Clostridia bacterium | reverse complement strand
TGCTGGATTTTGGCCGCAATCAATTGATCGGCCGCATCATACTCAAAGTCTGAAATTTCAGGATCGTCTTCGTTATAGTATCTTTGGCTGTGGTATTCAATGAGAGCATAAAGCTCTTCCATTCTCTGTTTTACGTCCATACTATACCTTTTTAAGCGGAGCCAAATCCTTTGCAAGGTTTTTGGTTCCAAATTTATCAAATACAACGGTAAGTACACCGTCATCAACCTTAATGATGGTGCCTACACCAAATTTTGCATGTTCTACCTGATCTCCAGGGTTTACATCTACGCCAGCAAGTGTAGCCTTGGAAACGATGGATGCACCACGGCTAATTGTGCTCTTTGCCACAGCAATTGGGGAAACATAAGAGCCTTCACTTCTGTAAGGGGCGCTTGTGCTGTACCTTTCAGTAGACTCAAATCTGTTTTTCTTTTCGTAAACAGCGTGCCCTGTAAGATACTTCTTATCAATTTCCTTAAGGAATGGGCTTTCACTAGTGTAATCTGTTTTACCGTAGAGCATACGAAGCTCTGCAGATGTAAGGAAAAGTCTTTCCTTTGCACGAGTCATGCCTACATAGCAAAGACGTCTTTCTTCTTCAAGATTGTCGCCCTTATCAAGGCTTCTGTAGCTTGGAAAGATACCGATTTCCATACCCGGAATAAATACAACTTTAAATTCAAGGCCCTTTGCTGAGTGCAGAGTCATTAAAGAAATGCTGTCTGCGTTAGGGTCGTGATTATCAATATCGGAAACCAGAGCAAGACCTTCCATGAATACCTGAAGATTGAATGGTTCATCCTTTGCAAGGCATTCCTTTTCTTTTTCAGCAATTACAGACTTAAATTCCAAAAGGTTTTCAATTCTGCCTTCGGACTCAGTGTTTTTCTGGTCTTCTAAAGCCTTTAAATAGCCTGTTTGATAGAGCAAACTGTCGTAGATGTCCGAAACTTCCATTCTGGTCTGTTCTATGCTTAAATTCTTTATTGTTTCAACAAGCTTAGATGCTTCGCCTCTAGCCTTAGAGCTAAGTTCGGAAAGAACTGCATCCGAACTTAAAGCTTCAAATAAACTCCAGCCATTTAAATTAGCCACATTCTGAATCAGCTGCTGACCCTTATCACCTATGCCACGCTTTGGTTCGTTAAGAACTCTAAGCAAACTGATATCGTCTTTTGGATTTATAACAAGGCGCATGTAGCAAAGCATGTCCTTAATTTCTTTTCTATCGTAGAATCTCTGACCCGAAAGAACCTGGAATGGAAGACCAATAGCGCCGAAGCATTCTTCAAAACGTCTAGACTGAACGTTGGTTCTATAAAGAACTGCAAAATCGCTATATGAAAGCTTATCATCTTCTCTCATAAGCTTCTTAATCTTTGCAGCAATGTATCTTGCTTCTTCTTTGTCGTCTTCAGCTCTATAGTATTCAATCTTTTCGCCGCTTGGAGCCTGAGTCCAGAGTTTCTTATCCTTTCTGCCACGGTTATTGTGAATAACGCTGTGAGCAGCTTCAATGATATTTCCTGTGGAACGATAATTTTGCTCAAGCTTAATTACCTTTGCACCAGGAAAATCGTTTTCAAAGGAAAGAATGTTCTGAATATTTGCACCACGCCATTCGTAAATGCACTGGTCGTCGTCGCCTACAACGCAGATGTTTTTATGAGCTTTCGAAAGCTGCTTAATCAGCTTGTACTGAAGCATATTGGTATCCTGATACTCGTCTACCATTATGTACTTAAACTTCTGCTGATATTCTTCAAGAACATCTTTATTTAAATCGAAAAGCTTAACGGTCTTTAAGATAAGATCGTCAAAGTCTAAGGCATTGTTGCTCTTAAGCTTGTCTTCATAGCGCCTGTAGCACTCTGCAAGGGTCTTATTAGGGCCGTAACTTCCCTTCTGGATAAGAAATTCATCTACAGAAAGTTCGCTTTCCTTAGCGTCGGAAATCGCCCCTAAAATGTATGCAGGAGTAAATACCTTTTCATCCAAAGTAAGCTCTTTTATAATGCTCTTTGCAACAGCCTTTTGGTCTACAGTATCGTAAACAACAAAGCTCTTTTCATAGCCGATTCTATCAATATGGCTTCTTAAAATTCTAAGACAAGCAGAGTGGAAAGTCTGAATCCACATACCAGGGAATCTTCCGCAAAGGTTTTCAACTCTTTCGCGCATTTCGCCAGCAGCCTTGTTTGTAAAAGTTACTGCAAGTATGCTGTATGGGCTAACGCCGCAGTCCTTAATCATATAGGCAATGCGGTGAGTCATAGTACCAGTTTTTCCAGAACCTGCACCTGCTAATACAAGCAGAGGGCCTTCTATTGTTGTGGCAGCTTCATATTGCTGCGGATTTAATTTTGCGAGATAGTCTAACATATCTTAATTATCATTTATACCAAACAAATATAAAACAGCTTCTTTTACGGTTTTACCTGTAAGTTTCTCTAAGGCTTCTTTGTATAAAGCCAGCTGAGGAACATATTCATCTGTCATTCTTTGTTTTTCGGATTCGAGAGATTCTTTATTTATATAATTGCTCTTGTAATCGACAAGAACGTACTGGCCATCTTCCTCAAAGAAGCAGTCTATTGTGCCCTGTACAATTATTTCTCTGCCCTCAAATGTTGTTTTAAGGACAAAAGGCTTTTCTTTATACAGTTCCTTTGAAGCGCAAGCCCTTTTACCTATTTCACTTTCAAAGAAAGCGGATATTCTTTCAGCCTCGACCACAGCCGCTTCATCTTCCGTAAGAAGATTTCTTTCTCTTAGGCTTGCTATAAAGGCCATAACATCTTCAGGAGTTTTGCCATCCAAAGTAAACGGAATATGCTCCATTATCTTATGATAAGCAGTACCCTTTGCAGCAGCGTTTAAAGGAAGCTTACCAGACACGAAAAGAGGCACAGCAAAGCTTTCTTCATAAAGCTTTGGGCTATCTTCTTTTTTGTATCCTTCTCTTGTGAGTTCGGCAATTTCAGAAACACTATACTTGTGCTTAAGATTTTCACCATCTTTTGAAGAATAGTCGTAGAATATTCTTTCCTTAAGTTCGTCTTCGCTTATTGGAAGATCTTCTGGATTTACATCAAATCCTTTATCAAGAGCATCCAATACTACCTTAGCATATTCTTGAGGCTGCTTTACCATACCCAAATCTGTAAGAGAAACAATTTGAATGTCCGACCCCTTAAGCGATGGACCTATCATTTCAAGGTAGTTCTTGCACTTCTTTGTTTCAGACAGATATGGTCTTTGAACATTCCACTCGTAAGCATCCTTTACGGCAGCAGACATAACGAGTATATCCTTTGCTCTTGTCATAGCTACATAAAGAATTCTTATTACTTCGGCATATTCTTCCAGACTCTTCTTCTCGTTTATAAGAGCAAGGCTTAATGGGTCGGTGTAAAGACCTTTTAATGGTTCAACCAATCTTACGGCTGCGCCAAAATCCTTATGATAAGCCAGATGTAATCTATTCTGCTGACCCATAAACTTACTGCCAAGACCAGCCAAAAGAACAAACGGGAATTCCAGACCTTTACTCTTATGGATAGTCATGATTCTTACAGTATCTGCACCTTCTGCAAGCACAGTTACCTGACCCGTTTCAACAGCTTTATCACCGCTACTTATAGCTTCTATGTAGTTAATAAAACCGTAAAGTCCGCCGCCGTTTTGAGCCTCAAAACTTTCTGCCTTATCGGCCAGTGCTCTTAAGTTAGCATAACGCTGAACACCCATAGGAAGAGCTCTTGCGAAATCGCCTATACCGCTTTCGCAAAGTACATCCCATATAAAATCAGCCAATGGCATAGCCTTAGATTTCTGTCTTAAAAGATCCATATTCTTAAGGAAAGCTACACATCTGTCTTTTAATGGGCCGTCTGCATCGCTTGCATAAAAGGCAAACGCTTCAGAATATGAGTTTTTTAATTCCTTTTGCTTTGAATAAACCCTTATTCTTGCCAGTTCATCTGCAGTAAACCCAAACGATGGGAAATGAAGAACCGAAATAAGTGGCACATCCTGACGAAAATTGTCAATGATTCTTAATAGATTTAAGAGAACCTGAATTTCAGGTGTGTCAAAATATCCTTCACCTCTTTCAAGATAAACAGGAATTCCTGCATCTTCTAAGGCTCTATAGTAAACTTCTCCTTTGCCCTTTGTGGCACGAAGAAGTATTACCATGTCTTTATATTCAAGAGGCCTCTCTTCGCCCTTTTTAGAGTCGTAGATAGGCTTATTGTGATATTCGTTTATAATCTTTACGGCAAGAATAGCTTCAAGCTCAGCATCCTTTAATTCTTCAATTTCAGGATCTACAGCCTCGTCTTCAGCCGTTGTTGAAAGAAGATAAAGCTCTGGCTTATAAAGCTTATCGCCGCTGTACGGTGCCCCTTCTCTAAGGGCAGCACCGTCGCCGCATTCGAGACCCACACTGACATTTGTCATTATTCCTTCGAATACCGTACTTATACAATCTCTGCACGGTAACATCCGCTTCGTTTATATACTGTGCTTATTTGTTTGCTGATGACAGTAT
>JAKSSI010000012.1 GCA_024403175.1 Clostridia bacterium | reverse complement strand
TTAACGGCGAAGTTGTTATCAAGGTTGATGAAAACGGAGCAAAGCGTCCAGGACTCTTCCTTGGTTACTACAACGATCCAGACAGAACAGCTGCTGTATGGCACGATGGTTACTATCACACAGGCGATGTTGCATGGAGAGACGAAGACGGTTATTATTGGTATGTATCCAGAATCGACGACGTTATCAAGTCTTCTGGTTACAGAATCGGACCTTTCGAAATCGAAAATGTTATCATGCAGCTTCCATATGTACTGGAATGCGGTGTATCCGCTGTTCCTGATGAAGTACGTGGACAGGTTGTTAAGGCAAGTATCGTTCTTGTTAAGGGTACAGAAGGAACTGAAGAACTCAAGAAGGAAATTCAGGAATATGTAAAGACACATACTGCTCCTTACAAGTATCCAAGAATCGTTGTATTCAGAGACGAACTTCCAAAGACTATCAGCGGCAAGATTATTCATAACCAGCTCTAGTTTAATACGAAGGAGATTTAAAAGATGCAATATAAGCGCCTGACATTATTTGCAGGACACTACGGTAGTGGTAAAACAAATATTGCAGTCAATTATGCAATTTGGCTTAGAAAGCAGGGGCTTCCTGTAAGCATTGCAGACATTGATATTGTAAATCCATATTTTAGAACAAAAGATAGCGAGGAATACCTGGAATCACTGGGTATTCCTCTTATCAGTTCTTTCACCGCTAATTCCAACGTTGATACTCCGGCTATGCCAAAGGAAGTTTATGGCCTTGTTGGCGACAAAACAAAGTACAGTGTACTCGATGTTGGAGGCGATGATAGAGGGGCTTTAGCCTTAGGCAGATTTGTACCTGAAATAATAGAAGAAAAAAATTACGAAATGCTCTTCGTAATTAACAAATCAAGACCCCTAACAAGGACTGTGTGTGATACAATAGAAGTGTTGCACGAAATTGAAACAGCGTGCGGATTGCCGTTTACTGCAATAGTAAACAACACTAATTTGGGGCTAGAAACTACGCCAGAAGATGTACTGGCAAGTTTAGATTATGCTAACGAAGTTTCTGAGAAAACTGGTCTGCCAATTAAGATGACTTGTGCGGCAGAAGGAGTATATGAAGAACTTCAAGGCAAGATAGATAATTTATTCCCGATTAAATTACAGAAACTATATTATATGAATACCGCGGAGGTAAGGTATGGCAAAGTTAACATTTAAGGAAAACTTATGCAAGGGCTGCGGACTGTGCGTAAATGCATGCCCAAAGAACGTGCTTAAGCTTTCTACTGCCAAGCTTAACGCAAAGGGTTATACACCTGTTGAGATGGCAAATCCAGACGATTGTTCTGGCTGTGCTTGTTGCGCAACTATGTGCCCTGACTGCGTAATCACAGTAGAGCGTTAGAAAGGAGAAAACAAATGAGCGAAAGAGTATTAATGAAAGGCAATGAAGCTCTTGCAGAAGCTGCAATCAGAGCTGGCTGCCGCCATTATTTTGGATATCCTATCACACCACAGACTGAAGTAGCTGCTTACATGGCAAAGAAGATGCCAAAGATTGGTGGTACATTCCTTCAGGCTGAAAGTGAAATCGCAGCTATTAACATGGTTTACGGCGTTGCCGGAACAGGTAAGCTGTGCATGACATCTTCCTCCAGCCCTGGAATCTCTCTTAAGTCTGAAGGTATTTCTTACCTTGCAGGTGTAGACGTTCCAGCACTTATCGTAAACGTACAAAGAGGCGGCCCTGGTCTTGGCGGAATTCAGCCATCCCAGTCCGACTACTTCCAGGCTACAAAGGGCCCAGGACACGGAGACTTCCATGTTCTTTGCTTTGCTCCTGCATCTGTTCAGGAAATGGCAGACCTTACAGCACATGCATTTGAAAAGGCTATGGAATACAGAATTCCAGCTATGATGCTTTGCGACGGTACTATGGGTCAGATGATGGAACCAGTTGTTCTTCCTGAAGAAAAGGAAATTCCAAAGGCTCCAGATTGGGCTGCAACAGGAACAGAAGGAAAGAGAACACACAACATTATTAACTCTCTCTATCTCCAGCCTGAAGAACTCGAAAAGTTCAACATCAAGAGATTTGAAAGATACGCATTAATCGAAGAAAAAGAAGCTATGTGGGAAGAATTCATGATGGACGACGCAGAAGTATGCGTAGTTGCAACAGGAATCACTGCAAGAGTTTCCAGAAATGCTATCATCGAAGCAAGAAAGCAGGGTCTTAAGGTTGGTATGATTCGTCCTATCACACTTTGGCCATTCCCTAAGAAGCCTATCTTTGAGGCTGCACAGAAGGTTAAGTCTTTCATCTGCGTAGAACTCAACATGGGACAGATGAAGGAAGATGTAGAACTTGCTGAAAGATGCTTAAAGCCTGTAGATCTTTGCTTCAGAGTTGGTGGTATGATCCCAACACCAGACGAAGTATTAGATCATATCAAGAAAGCATTAGCATAAGGAGGACGACATGGTAGTATTTGAAAAACCAAAATCATTAACAGATGACGTTCTTCATTATTGTCCTGGCTGCACACATGGTATTATCCACAGACTTGTTGCAGAGGCTATTGATGAACTTGGAATCGAAGGAAAAACTATTGGTGTTGCACCAGTAGGTTGCTCCGTATTTGCATATAACTATTTTGCATGCGACATGATGGAAGCTGCTCATGGTAGAGCTACAGCAGTTGCTACAGGTATTAAGAGATCTCTTCCTGAAAATGTAGTATTTACATATCAGGGCGACGGCGACTTAGCATCTATCGGTCTTTGCGAAACAGTATCCACAGCTGCAAGAGGCGAAAACATTACTGTAATCTTCGTTAACAACGCAATTTACGGTATGACCGGCGGCCAGATGGCTCCTACATCTCTTGTTGGTCAGGTAACACAGACTTCCCCTTACGGAAGAGATCCTAAGATGGGTCAGGGTTATCCAATCCAGATCTGCGAACTTCTTTCTACACTTCAGGCTCCAGCTTATCTTGAAAGAGTTGCAGTAAACAATGTTAAGAATGTAAAGCACGCTAAGACTGCTATCAAGAAGGCTTTCCAGAATCAGGTAGAAGGCAAGGGCTTCTCTTTAGTTGAAGTTCTTTCCGCTTGCCCTACAAACTGGGGTATGACACCACAGAAGGCTCTTGAATGGGTAGAAGAAGCTATGATGCCAGTATTCCCACTCGGCGTATATCGTGATAAGGAGTAAGGCTATGACAAATTTTGAAATGATTCTTGCCGGATTCGGCGGACAGGGACTTCTTTTCACAGGAAAGGTTCTTGCTTATGGCGGACTCATTGAAGGAAAGGAACTTTCTTGGCTTCCTTCTTATGGCCCAGAAATGCGTGGAGGTACAGCAAGCTGCACAGTTATTTTAAGCGACGAAGCAGTAGGCTCTCCAATCGTTCAGACACCAAACGTACTCATGGTTATGAACAACCCATCTTTTGATAAGTACGAACCAACAGTTGCTGCAGGTGGAAAGCTTTTCGTAGACTCCACACTTGTTCCAACAAAGAGCACAAGAACAGACATTGATTGTTTCTATGTTCCAGCAACAAAGCTTGCAACAGAAATCGGCAATGCAGGCCTTGCAAACATGGTTCTTCTTGGAGCTATTGTTAAGCAGACAAAGTGCATTAGCGATGAAACTCTTGTAGAAGCTCTTCACAAGGTTATTCCTGCAAAGAAGGCAGATCTCTTCGATATCAACATGAAGGCTATCGAAGCAGGTAAGGCATTCGAAGCATAGTTTTCGATAGTAAAACTTATAGAAAACATCGTAAAAGATGTTAAGGGGGAACGATTAAAATGGTAAATGAAAAGTATAAAGCAATGCTTTCCGCAAAGAATGTAATTCGTAACTTAAACGAATTTGCACATCAGAGAGCTGCTGAAATTGGATATGAAAACGTATTCGACTATACCCTTGGAAACCCTTCAGTTCCATGCCCTGATGAATATACTCAGGCTGTAATTGATATGTATAAGGAAATGAATCCTATGCAGATTCACGGATATAGCCCAACACTTGGTATCCCACACGTAAGAGATGCTGTTGCAAAGAATTTAGCTCAGCGCTTTGGTGTAGAATATACTGCCGACCACATCTTTATGACATCTGGTGCTGCAGGTGCTGTTGCACACGCAATCAGAGTTGTTACAAAGCCTGGTGATACAGTTATTACATTTGCACCATTCTTCTCTGAATATACCCCATACATCGAAGGTGCAGGCTGCAATATGCGACTTGTTCCTGCAGATGAAAAGACTTTCCAGGTAAACTTTGAAAAGTTTGAAGAAATGCTTGATGAAACAGTTATGGCTGTTCTTATCAACACTCCAAACAATCCATCTGGTGTTACATACAACACAACTACTATGGAAAGATTTGCTTCAATTCTCGAAGCAAAGCAGAAGGAATACGGACATGACATTTTCCTTATTTGCGACGACCCTTACAGAGAAATCGTATTCGCTGGCGCAGATGCTCCATATCCTTCAAAGTTCTACGACAATTCCATTTCCTGCTACTCTTATTCAAAGAGCCTCTCCATTCCTGGTGAACGTATTGGATATGTAGCAGTAAATCCAAAGGCAACAGATGCTAAGGATCTTGTAGTTATGTGCGGACAGGTAAGCCGTGGTATTGGACATAACTGCCCATCTTCTACAGCTCAGCTTGCAATTGCAAAGGTTATCGACAAGACAAGCGATGTTTCTGTTTATGAAACAAACATGAACCTCATCTACGATGCACTTGTTGAAATCGGATTCGAAGTAGTAAAACCTTCCGGAACATTCTATATCTTCCCTAAGGCGCTTGAAGAAGATGCAATTGCCTTCTGCGAAAAGGCAATGAAGTACGACCTTATATTTGTTCCTGCGGGCACATTTGGTTGCCCAAGCCACTTCAGAATAGCTTATTGCATTGATACAGAAAAGGTAAAGCGTTCCATTCCTGTGCTCAAGAAATTCGCTAGAGAAGTTTATGGTATGAATTGCTAGTTATATTTAAAATCGAGAGCTTCGGCTCTCGATTTTACGTAAAGAAGAGAGGTTAGAATGCTTTCATTTGTTAACGATTATTGCGAGGGTGCATGCCCTGAAATTCTCAACAAACTTGCCGACCTTAATAACGAAAAAAACACCGGCTATTGCCAGGACAAATATTGCATGTCCGCTACAGAAAAAATCAGAAAAGCAACTAATTGCCCTGATGCACAGATTTTCTATTTAGTTGGTGGTACACAAACAAATCAGATAGTAGTAGATTCAATGCTGGCTCCTTATCAGAATGTAATTTCTGCATCTACAGGCCATGTAAGCACACACGAAGCCGGTGCCATTGAATTTGCCGGACACAAGGTACTTACTCTTCCTCAGCACGAAGGTAAGATCGACCCAAAAGAACTTAATCAGTATTTAAAAGATTTCTACGCAGACGGATCTTGGGAACATTGGGCTCAGCCAGGAATGGTATATATTACTCATCCTACAGAATACGGAACAATGTATTCTAAGGCAGAGCTTGAAGCCATTAGAAAAGTATGCGATGAATATAAACAGATTCTTTATTTAGACGGTGCAAGACTATGCTATGGACTTGCTGTTGCAGATTCAGATGTAACTTTAGAAGACATAGCAAGACTTACAGATGTATTCTACATTGGCGGTACAAAGGTTGGCGCACTTTTCGGCGAAGCTTTAGTATTCACAAAGAATAATATGCCACCAATGTTCTTAACTCAGGTAAAGCAGCACGGTGCATTACTTGCTAAGGGCTTCCTTTTAGGCCTTCAGTACGATGTAATGTTTACTGACGATCTTTATCTTCGCTTAGGAAAGAATGCAATTGAAACCGCTAATAAATTAAGACAGGCATTAAAAGATAAGGGCTATAAATTCCTTATTGAAAATCCAACAAATCAGCTGATGGTAGTTTTAGAAAATAACCAGATGAAAGAACTTGCTGAAAAGGTAAACTTCGGATTCTGGGAAAAGGTAGATGAAACTCATACAGCAATAAGATTTTGCACAAGCTGGGCGACAAAGATGGAAGACGTTGACGCCCTTATCCAAGTATTATAAAAAGAAGAGGACAACATTGCTTACAGTAACCAACGTTAGTATGAATTTCAGCGGTCAGACGCTGTTTAAGGATGTAGACTTAAAGTTTACGCAGGGAAACTGCTACGGCATTATCGGTGCCAACGGTGCAGGAAAATCAACTTTCCTTAGAATTCTTTCTGGAGATTTAGAGCCTACAACTGGAGAAGTATCCATTAGACCAAACACAAGAATGTCCGTATTAAAGCAGGATCACTTTGCTTACGACGAATTTACAGTACTTGATACTGTAATTCAGGGGAATATGCATCTTTACGAAGTAATGAAAGAAAAGGATGCTATTTACGCAAAGGAAGATTTTACTGATGAAGACGGTATTCGTGCATCCGAACTTGAAGCAGAATTTGCTGAAATGAACGGATGGGATGTTGAAACAGATATCGGTAAACTCTTAAATGGTTTAGGTCTTTCTGACAGTATGCTTTACGATCAGATGTCCACACTTACAGCAAAGCAGAAGGTTAAGATTCTTCTTGCTCAGGCCCTGTTTGGAAATCCTGAAATCATACTCTTAGACGAACCTACAAACCACTTAGATATTAAGGCTATTGAATGGCTTGAAGATTTTATCATGGAATACCCAGGAACAATTCTTGTTGTATCTCACGATAGACACTTCCTTAATACAGTTTGCACAAATATCGTAGACGTAGACTACGGCGGAATTAAGATGTTTGTCGGCAACTATGAATTCTGGTATGAATCCTGTCAGCTGATGCAAAAGCTTCTTTCTCAGCAGAAGAAAAAGAGAGAAGATAAGATTGCAGAACTTCAGGAATTTATTTCTAGATTCTCTGCTAATAAGTCTAAGTCTAAGCAGGCTACTGCAAGAAGAAAACTTCTTGATAAAATTAGCATCGAGGAAATTCCTGTTTCATCCAGAAAGTATCCTTATGTAGGATTCAAGATGGATAGAGAACCAGGTAAGGAAATTCTCATTGTTGAAAATGTTTCCAAGACAATCGATGGAAAGAAGATTTTAGACAACGTTTCTTTCCGTGTTCATGCAGATAACAAGATTGCTTTTGTCGGTGAAAATGAAATTGCCAACACAACATTATTCAAGATTATCGTTGGCGAATTAGAACCAGATGAAGGAACAGTAAAGTGGGGTATTACAATCAGCCACTCTTATCTGCCACTTGATAACTCAGAATTCTTCGACGGCAATAACATGAACCTTGTTGAATGGCTTGGCCAGTATACAGATGAAACAACAGAAACATTCATGAGAGGTTTCCTTGGCAGAATGCTTTTCTCTGGCGATGAAGTTTACAAGCAGGTTAAGGTTCTCTCCGGTGGTGAAAAGATGCGCTGCATGCTTGCAAGAATGATGCTCTATGGAGCAAACTTCCTTGTGCTCGATCAGCCTACAAACCACTTAGACCTTGAATCTATTTCTGCAGTAAACGATGGTCTTAAGAATTTCGACGGTAATGTTATCTTCTCATCTCACGACCACGAATTTATTCAGACTGTTGCAAACCGTATCATGGAAATTAGTCCAGAAGGAAAGCTTACAGACAAGCTTTGTACTTACGACGAATACATCGGCGAAGCATAATAGAAAAATTAAACGCAGAGGCAAATGCCTCTGCGTTTTTTTTAGTTTATAATTCACTAGCTTTTAGTAGCTGCTTTGTATATTCGTGCTGAGGATTATTATATAGTTCCTCAACAGGGCCTTGTTCAACAATTCTGCCAGCTTTCATTACCAAAACTTTATGGCAAAGTTGATAAACAACATTTAAATCGTGGCTAATAAAAATCAAACTCAAACCAAGTTCTTTTTGAAGTTCGACAATCAATTTCAAAATTTGAGCTTGAATTGTAACATCTAAAGCGCTTACCGGTTCGTCGGCTATTACAAGTTCTGGCCTTGCAATAACTGCAGCCGCAATAGATACTCTTTGCTTTTGTCCGCCAGAAAGAGAACCAGGGCGTCTATCATAGTTTTCACTACCGATATCTATTCGATCTAAAATATCATTCACCATTTTTCTGCGCTGATTTGCATCAGTCATTCCAATGGCTCTTAATGGTTCTTCTAAAATCCAGCCTATGCTCTTTTGAGGATTTAAGCTGCTAAAAGGATCTTGGAATATCATCTGAGGACGCTTGGTGTAGTGAACAATCTTTCCATCATAGTTCTTATTGATTCCAAGTATTGTTTTAGCAAGTGTACTTTTACCGCAACCACTTTCACCAACTAAGCCAACAATCTCACCCCTAGAAACAGTAAGATTTATATCATAGAGTATTTGCTTTCTAGATGCTTTTCTATTAAAGAAGGCTTTTTCATCTAAATAGTAACTATTTAAATGTTCAACTCTTAGTACAAGATTATTTTCCATAGTTAACCTCGTCAACAAGTCTGTGGCTTCTATCAGGAATTGCAGCAATTAATTCTTTCGTATATTCATGCTGAGGATTATGGAATATATCTTCTACATTTCCCTGTTCAACAATTTTTCCTCTCTTCATTACAATTACTCTGCTGCATAATTTACGAACTACCTGCAAATTATGACTAATAAAGAGAACGGAAATATTCTTTTCTTTATTCAGCTTAACTAAAAGGTCTAAAATTTGTCCTTGTATAGTTACATCAAGCGCAGTTGTTGGTTCATCAGCAAGAAGGAGCTGAGGTTCGTTAATAATAGCTGCTGCAATCATAACACGCTGAAGCTGTCCACCTGAAAGCTGATGTGGATATTTATTATAAACAGTTTCAGGGTCGGCAAGCTCTACCATTTTTAAAGCTTCAATTGCCTTAGCTTTGCGTTCAGCCTTCTTCATATTCTTCTTATGAATACGAAGACATTCTTCTACCTGAGGACCTATCTTCATTACTGGATTCATACTAGACATAGGAGACTGAAAAACAACAGCCAATTCATCGCCTAAATATGAAAGGAGAGTCTTTTCATCGCTGTGAAGAAGATCTTTTCCTTCAATAGTTACACTGCCTGTTGCATTTACATTGTCCCAAGGAAGCAGGCCGCAAATGCTCATTGCTGTAACAGATTTTCCGCTTCCGCTTTCGCCAACCAAACCAAGAATTTCACCTCGACCCACTGAGAAACTAATGTCATCTACAGCAAAACGATCTGGTGCCGCACTAAGGAAATGAACTCTTAAATTTTCAACTTTTAAAAGATCTTCCATTTACTTACCCTCAGAACGGTTCATTTCTTGAATACCTTCGCTAAGAAGGCTAAATCCTAAAATGATAAGTACAATTGCACAGCCCGTACCAATGGCAAACCAAGGTGCATTACGCAGATAAGACTGAGCGTCTTTAAGCATAGTACCAAGACTTGCTTGTGGTGGGGTAATACCAATTCCTAAAAAGCTCATACTAGCTTCACTTAAGATTGCATTGTTAAATCCAATAGTAAGTGCAGGCAGAAGCACTGGAATAGTATTAGGCAAAATATGAACAAACATAATTCTAAAATCGCTTAAGCCCATAAGTCTTGCGCTTTGAATATAATTCATATTTCTTACACGCGAATATTCTGTACGAACAATACGGGCAAAGCTAGGAATAAACAAGATACCAAGTACAAGGATGATATTGTACTGTCCGCCGCCTGTAATACTGATTACAATGAGTGCTAAAAGCATTGCAGGAAAAGCTGTAATAGTATCGCAAAGACGTGTAAGTAAAACATCGGCTAAGCCGCCGTAATATCCACAAAGACTGCCAATAATGATTCCAAAGAAACATCCAATCAAAACAACACAAATTGCTATAAAGAATGAAGTTCCCATACCGTCCATTATTCTTGAAAAAATATCTCTGCCGAGATTGTCTGTTCCAAGAAGGTGCTGTAGTGATGGCCCTTTGAATTTTTCTAAGGCATTCATTTTATTTGGTTCATAAGGTGTCCAAAAGAGCCCTACCACAAATAGCAGGGAAAGTAGTGCGGAAAGTGTGCCACCTATATAAATAAATGAATTTAGTTTCTTCTTCATGGCCATTCTCCTTAACGCAGTCTAAGTCTTGGATCGACCAACTGATTGATTACATCTGCAAGATAATTAACTATTACTATCCACGCAGCAAGAATTACAACAATAGCTAAAACAACAGGGAAATCTCTGTTGCCAATGCTTGTAATAAGCAGGCGTCCAACGCCTGGTACTGTAAATACTTGTTCAACAATAATGCTGCCTGTCATAATTTCAGCCATAGAAATTGCAAGGAAAGTAATTACAGGAATTATTGCATTGCGAAGTACATGTCTCCAAAGAATAACTCTGCTGTTGCAACCACGACTTCTTGCGGTTCTAACATAGTCGCTTTCAAGTTCATTCAAAATAGAACTTCTAAGCATCTTAACTGTCATTGCAATGCGAGGCACAGAAATAGTTATTGCAGGGAAAATCATGTAGTATAGAAAATCAGAAACACTGTCTTTATAAGAGACAAAGTTTCCTGGAATAAACAATTTTAAACTCAATCCCAAACCAAAGCACATTAATATGCCAATAAAGAATTGAGGGATACTCATAAATATCTGGTCAACAGTAGCATTTAAACGATCTAAGGTTTCGTTTTTAACGCTGCCAGTATAAATACCCAAAGGAATAGAAACCACTAAAGTGATTAAGAATGAAATTAAAGTTAAGAGCGCGGTTATAGGAAGCTTGTCGGCAAGCATTTCATTAACAGAAATACGATAGCTATAGCTTATACCAAAATCACCGCGTACAAAGTTTGTAAGCCAACTAAAATAGCGAACTAAAAATGGTTCGTTAAGGCCTAATTCAACGCGCAGGGCATCAATTTGAGCCTGAGAGGCATCCATACCTAAAATCTTTGCGGTAGGGTCGCCAGGAATGATATTAAACGCAAAGAAGGCGAGAAATGAAACAATGAACAATGTAATAATGAGAGTTACTGTTTTCTTTAGTAAATATTTCATTTCTTCGCCTCCTTCTTTATTTTTTTATTTTACACCAATTGTAGACATATCCATGATGTAGAGTGGATAGAAGTTATATCCTTCTAATGCTGGGTTAATAACCACATATTCAGCAAGGTCCTGAATGTAAACATTTGCAGCATCCTTGTTCAGAATCTCTAAGCACTTCTTGTAGAGTGTTGTCTGCTTTGCATCATCTGTGCAAGCTACAGCTTCTGCATAAGTCTTATCGTATTCTGCATTGTTAAAGCCGATCATGTTCTTGCTAGCAGAAGATGTCCAACGCTGGAGCATACCAGTTGCAGAAAGAACGCTTGTATCAAAGCCTACAATAGTTGCATCAAAGTTGCGACCCTTGTAAACATCGGTGTACCAGCTGTTCCATTCAACAGGATTGAGCTCAACTGTAACACCAACCTTAGCAAGCTGCTGCTGAATAGCTGCTGCCATATCTCCATAAGGATGTTCATATTCAGTTGCATAAGTAATCTTGAAAGTGAATCCCTTTTCGTATCCAGCCTGCTTTAAAAGATCCTTTGCCTTTGCTTCGTCAAACTTATAATTATTAGCCAGAGAAGCATCAAAGTACTTTCCAAAGTTAGGGAACATAGAAGATCCAATCTTTACGCCCTGACCACCTGTTGCGAATGCCATGATTTCATCAACATCTACTGCATAGCAGAGAGCCTGACGAACAAGAACATTATTGAATGGAGCAATTGCATTGTTAAGATACATTGCTACTGCAAGGTTCATTGTTCCATCTAAAACATCGTAGCCATTTGTTAATGTTGAAATCTGGTCGTACTGAAGATGAGCAACCATATCTAAAGCACCAGAGTCTAAAGCCATAAGTTCAGCTTCTGTATTTGCGAAAATCTTGAAAGTAACCTTATCAAGTTTTGCAGGTGTTCCGTAATATGAACCATTCTTTGCAAGTACAAGGCTATCCTGAACTTTGTAAGATTCGAACTTGAACGGGCCTGTTCCTACAGGTGCTGTAGCCTGATCCTTGTAATCCTTTGGAACAATGTATGCATTAGATACATATGCAAGGAAATCGCTGTTTGCTTCCTTAAGATTAAAGACAATATCTTTTCCTTCTGCAGAAATAGTTGCAACAGAAAGCGCCGCAGCCACAGATTCATTCACCGTGGAAGCGACGCAAGTATCAAGAGAATATAAAACATCGTCAACGGTTACTGCATTTCCATTATGGAATACAACGCCGTCTCTGAGTGTAAATGTATACTTAAGACCATCTTCTGAAACCTTATGGCTAGATGCTACTGCATCTTTGTAGCTGCCATCTGGATTCAATTTGATGAGTCCTTCAAATACGTTAAACATGACTTCTCTGGTTCCTGCTGTTCCCATCTGGAACGGGTCAAGACTGTCTAAGTCCTGAGGAATACCTACAACCATTTCATTTGCATGAGCGGTTTGGTTATTCCCGGAAGAAGGTAAGTTTTCGCTGCCATTAGTACTAGGATTTGTAGTGGTACCTTTACATCCAGAAAGTGAACCCAACATCAACACTACTACCAGGATAGCCGCAAGAATAGATTTTTTCATTGCATAAACTCCTTACGCTTTTTAAGCGTTACAACAAAAATACTTCTTCTCCCATTATTAAATTGTCAACGTAACTATAGCACAATATAGATACTGATTCAATCAAGATTTATTATTAGTGCTATGTATCTTTTTGTTATGCTTTAGCTTCTTCTGCCTTTGCTGCAAGAACTGCTTTTGCAAGCTGATCTCCGCAAGAAGTATCTTTCATGCCGCAGCGAATTCCAGAAAGCTTTTCGGCAACAACATCTGCAGATAAACCTTCTACAAGCTTAGGGATTGCCTTAAGGTTGCCATCGCAACCACCCATAAATTTAACATTGCTAACGATACCGTTTTCGATATCAAGGCTAATAAGTTTGGCGCAAGTGCCGTGTGTTACATAATCGTAATGCATAAAATCCCTCCTATTTGATGTTCTTTTCCCAAATTATTGCTAACCCTATTAATAAAAGATCTGGATCAAATATGATATCTTTGCGTTTGCAAACAGGAATAACAGCATTTGAAATGCCTCCTGTTGCTATAACTGCGCATTGGCCAAGCTCTGCTTCCATTCTTTCGATAAGGCCTTCAAGCATGGCTGCTGCGCCGAGTACAGCACCACTTTGCATACTT
>JAKSSI010000119.1 GCA_024403175.1 Clostridia bacterium | reverse complement strand
GATTGCTGTAAAAGGCATAAATACAAATGTACTAGTAATTTATACTATGCAATGCTCGGTTTAATTTCTGGCGACCGCGAATTATTTACACATAATGCAAAGCTTCTTTTACTCTATGCAGTTGGCATTGCTGTTGGACTTTGGATTATTTCTGAATTGGAGTATATTAGAACTGGAATTAAAAATAAGGTTTTCAGTAGTAAGTAATTGAAAGGTGTTTTAAATGTCTCTTGATGTAGTATTTGAATACTTTAATAAAAAGAAAAATATAAATGAAAGATATCCAGATTTAGATAATTATATTCTCGATAATTATGTTGCACCGCCAAAGTTAAGTGCAGGTGGCGGTTTAGCTGGTTCTGTTCCAAATGCATTACCTAAAGCACGAGTGAATAAATGCTTAAAGTCTAAGCCAATGCCTGCTATGAAGCAGCACGAACCGGTTGTAGAAGTTGAAGAGTGTTCGGCTGTTTATGGTGCGAATTCGCTTTTTGAAGAGGAATTAATTGATGAATATTCAGAAGAATTAAACGAGCGAGTAAAACACTTGTCTGATACATTTTCTGAATACCTGTTATAATTAATTGATTTAAAGGGTTTGGATAATGCAGACGTTTGGAAGAACGCTTTGGTAGATAAAAAGGTGTTTTCTAAGATAAAGAATAACCCGGATTATCATCCTCAAAAGCTTACAGCTCTTTGCCTTTGTATTGGTGCAAAGCTTAATCTTGATGAGGCAAAAGATCTTCTTGGAAGAGCCGGCTATGCCTTTTCTCCATGCGATAAGCGAGACATTATTTTTCAGTATTTCTTAGAGCGCGAAATCTACGATATGATAGATATTGATATTATCCTAGAAGAGCATGGATTGCCTTGCATAATTGAATAATTTTATGGTCGCCCGGCAGGCGACCTTTTTTTATTGCTCTTTGTATATAATGTGGCCAACAAATAAATCTTATGCATTTAAGTTTTTAACAAGGGGGCAAAATTATGCGTAAAGGATTAACAGAAGTAGTATTTATTCTTGACAGAAGTGGTTCCATGAGCGGCCTAGAATCCGACACAATTGGAGGCTTTAATTCAATGATTGAAAAGCAGAAGATTGAAGAAGGGGAAGCATTAATTTCAACTGTATTATTTGATGATGTTTCAGAAGTAATTTACGACCGTGTGCCAGTAGGCAAGGTGGAAAAGATGACATCTAAGCAATACTATGTAAGAGGTTGTACAGCACTCTTAGATGCTATAGGTGGAGCAATTAAACACATCGGTAATGTTCATAAGTATATTAGAGAAGAAGATGTTCCAGAAAAGACAATCTTTATGATTACAACCGACGGCATGGAAAATGCTAGTAGCAAGTACGATTATGCTAAAGTTAAAAAGATGGTTGAGGAACAGAAAGAAAAGTACGGCTGGGAATTCATCTTTATCGGTGCAAACATTGATGCAATCGATGTTGCTGGTAAATTCGGTGTAGCAAGTAATAGAGCATTTAATTACATTGCCGATGAAGCGGGCACAGCAATAAATTATTCTGCTATGAATAAAATGGTTAGTGGTATTAGACGCTGCAAATCTTCCGCCGACTTCGATAATGTAGTAGAAACATGCGCAGCAGAAGTAAGAGCCGACTACGAAGCTAGAAAGTAAAAAGAGTGCAATCCAAGAAATAAACGGCAATAAAAAAGACATTTTATGTGTTCCGAAAGGGGCAATCTGGGGAACCGGTTCTTGGTTGTTCCAAGCCGACAGGCGACGGAAGAACCCCAGAACCGCTGTGGGCCCCCAGCTTAGCGAGAGCGTGCCCCTTAGGAATCATAAAATGTCTTTTAATAATTATTCGAACAGCATGTTTTCAATGTAAAGATCTGAGAACTGATCTGTCGCAGCAAGATTAATGCATTCGCAATTATCAAGAACCAGCTTGCCTTCAAGATCTTTATCAAGCAGCATTGCAATAGCACCAGAAAGAGCCGCATTACCAATAACCTTAGCCTTAGCTACAAGTTCGTGAGGCATAAGAGAAATAATGTCAGCACTTTCAAGCTTAAGATATGCACCAAAGCCACCAGCAATGTAGAATGTGTCAATATCTTTAGCCTTAACACCGTTTATTTCCATGAGAGTTATAATACCTGCGCAAATAGCAGATTTTGCAAGCTGAATCTGACGAACATCTTGCTTTGTAAACTGTACGCCAGGAGCAAATTCAAAGTAGTCAGCATCAAGCTTACCCATTTCAGAAACATGTTCTGTTTGAAGAAGAGTTGCTACAGCGTCGATAACTGCAGATCCGCAAAGATGAGTTGGAGTCTTGTTTCCAATTACGGAGAATTTTATTTCTCCATCTTCAACCCAAATGTGGTCTATAGCTCCATCTGTTGCTGGGCCACCGCAATCAATGCCAGCACCTTCGAAAGCTGGTCCGCATGCTGTTGCGCAGCAAGTAAGCTTTCCATCTTTATAAAGTGCAATTTCACCGTTAGTACCAAGGTCGATAAGAAGGGATGTTTTTCCTTTCTGAACCATTCCGGATGCAAGTATAGCTGTGAAGATATCTGCACCTACGTAAGCACCAAAGCATGAAGGGAAGTATACGCCGTTTTCCATAAATCCAAATGTACAGTCAGCTGTGTATGGCACTTCTGTAAGGCTCTTAGGGCTACGGCCGGTATACAGATAAAGCATTGTTGTATTACCCGTAATGATAGTGTATTTAACATCTTCCTTTGTTATGCCTACTTCCTGACAAGCCTTTTCTAGAAGAGTATTAATTGTATTGTTGATGAGCTGTTTCTGAAGAACGTCCTTGCCTTTAAGTGAAGCCTGAATTCTGTTAATAACGTCAGATGCAATTGCACGCTGTGGATTTTCAACAGATACTGCAGGGAGGAATTCTCCTGTATCCATATTTATAAGCCTTAAAACAACTGTTGTAGTACCACTATCTACTGCACAACCAATGCCTTTTGCACGTGGGTTGAGATTGTATTCAGGCATTACACCGTCTGTTTGAATCTTGCTTACAATAGTTCCTTTTGGAATATAGATTTCTGTGTCGCCTTCAACATAAGCTTGGCAGGTGAGAATCTTTGTTTCTTCAAGAGCTGCGCCTTCTTTATGAATAAATGCTGTACATTTTCCGCATTTGCCTGTTCCTCCACATGGAGTCTGAGGCATTACACCGAGTGTTGTAAGTAAATCAGAAAGTTTAGCTTTTCCTTCAAATGATATTTCGAGTTCGTCTTGTTGATTATGTACTTTTAAAATGCTCATAATTTTACTCCTAACTAATCATATTCACATGTTGATTATACCAAAGCATGAAAGAAAATAAAAAAATTTTTAAAAATTTCCGTTTCAACACTTTACAACTTTAGCAAACTAAAGTATAATACAAAACATCGTAATAAAATTCGATTAGAAAAGTTAAAAAACTTATGGAGGATATAAATTATGAAAAAGTTTTTAGCACTGCTTTTAGCAGTTATTATGGTATTAAGCTTTGCTGCTTGTGGTAAGAAGGAAGAACCAAAGCCAGCTGATCCTACACCAGCACCAGCTCCTGCACCAGCAAAGGTTAAGTTTATTCAGGGTATCGATGCAGAATATCCACCTTTCTCCTATATGGATGACAAGGGTAACTATACAGGATTTGACGTAGAAATCTGCAAGGCTGCTTGCGATCTTCTCGGTTGGGAACACGAAATCTTCGGTGTTAACTGGGATAACAAGCTCATCCAGCTCGACGCTAAAGAATGCGATTGCATTTGGGCAGGTATGACAATTCTTGATTCTATGAAGCAGGCAGGATACGTTCTTTCCGCTCCATACTTCGACAATACACAGGTAGTTCTCGTTAAGGCTGACAGCGGAATCAAGACAGCTGCAGATCTTAAGGGTAAGGTAGTAGCAGTTCAGCTCGGTACATCCGGTGATGCTCTTCTCGAAGGCGATCTTGCTGATATGAAGGCTACATTCAAAGAACTCGTAAAGTGCGATTCCTTCCTCAAGTGCTTCACAGAACTTGATGGTAACGGTGTTGATGCTGTATTCGTTGACGCTCCAGTTGCACAGGCTAGAATGAACGAAAAGTCTGGCTATGCACTCTTTGATGAAGTATTCGGCGAAGAACAGTATGGTATTGCTTTCAGAAGCTCCGACAAGGATATGTGTGCTAAGATGGAAGGCGCTGTAGCAGAACTCGTTAAGAACGGAACATATGCTAAGATTGCTGAAAAGTACGCAGACGAAATCAGCCCTAACAGCCTTATCTTCCTTGCAAAGTAATTAGATAAACGTAATTATTAAAAACTATGAATACCGGAAGCCTTTATTGGCTTCCGGATTTCGTCTATTTTAAATAAAACAGAAAGAGAGTATATCTTTTATGTCAATTTGGACAATGATGAAATTAATGAGCCAGGGCCTTGGAAGAACCTGTTCAATTTTCTTCCTAACCTTGCTTATTGCATTACCATTAGGTCTTATTGTTTCACTGCTTAGAATGAGCAAAAACAAGGTGGTATCTTCTGTAGTTCAGTTTATAATCGCTGTTCTGCGTGGTACACCTCTTATGC